>NZ_JBFRPJ010000073.1:0-51815 GCF_041471945.1 Vibrio sp. 10N.261.51.A4 | reverse complement strand
TATTGGGGGTCAGTTCACTTCGCGGCTTTCTCATGTTTCAAATACACGTATCTGAGCTTATAGACGGTAGGTCATCGCTCTTTGGGCTACGTAGTTCACCATATCAAGCGTTGTGAAGATCGAATTAACATCATTAATGTTGTAATCCACATGTCCACGCTCCACATATTGCTCAGCGAGACGGTAAATATCAACGACACGCTCAGCTACCGCTTCCATAGGATCAATAAAAGTGACTGTTGGAAATGCCGTTTCAAGTTGCTTTCTAACCAAAGGAAGTTCCGTGCATCCCCAAATAACCGTATCAACGCCCTTCTCTACGATGGATTGAATCGCTACAGCAAGCAGTGCGGCATTACGCTCAAACTCGCCCGCTTTGATCCCGTTGGTTTCTCGGATTGCTTGTCCACACTCTGTCATCTCACCGGTTACTTCACCATAGATAGCACTATGCACGTTATGCTCTTGCTCAAAGGAATCTGGCTTAACGAACACCAGATTCGCGTCCGTTAGGTAACGATCATAGATTCCCGAATTGTATGTGCCGTTGGTACATAAAATACCAACAACAGATTCAGAGTTCTGCTCTTTGATTTGATCAACGGTGGTTTGAAGCATGTCGACGATATAAACGTTGGTGTGCTTTTGAACCTCAGGTCTAAAGTAATGAGCGGTGTTACAGGTCATTACGCCAAACTGAACATTGGCATGTTCTAAAATGCACGCTGACTCAATCAGTTCAGGCACAGGATCGGTACCGCCTTCGTTAATCACTTCAGATCGATCGGGGATATCTGAGTTTTTCACCACTATCATGGCCATGTGGTCTTAGTCTTTAAGTGCGCCGTGTTCAATTTCTTTCTTGGCGACGATATCTTGGAACAGAGCATCTGCTTCAGGGCCCATATTACCAAATACACCGAATCGTAGCTTTTTCATTGTTTTTACCTTTGTGTTTGCTAAAGCACAAAGGTTATTACGCTCTTTCGATTTACTTGAATCCTATTAGATGGTTCGCATCCTCGCGAGTGCATAAACAGCGTACAAAAATCAGAATTGAGTACCAAAGGAAAAATGAATACGAAATTCGTCGCCTTCAGGCGCATCTAAGCCGTAAGCAAAATCGAGCTTAACTGGCATTAACTGTGAGTTCCAAATCAAACTCACGCCCGTCCCACGCTTCCAATCCGCTTGTTGATCAAATGCATCACCCACATCAAGAAATGCGCCCAACCAAATTGAACGATAGACTTGATGCTGATATTCGAGCCCAGCAGTTAACATATAACGTGCCCCCGTTAGTTCACCATTCTCGTCTCTAGGGGAGATAGATTCGTAACCATAACCTCGCAGGTTTCCATCGCCACCAGCAAAATACCGCAGTGACGACGGCACATCAGATAATGATTTGGCAATGTTGATGCCTACGTTGGAGCGGAAATGGAGCTTCTGCCTGTCACTAATATCCCATGAAAGGACACTGTTTCCTTCCAACCGCAACAGCCTTGAGTCAGAGAACAGACTAGGGTCAGAATACTCGACAGAATAGATGTGTCGATGATTGAGCTCCAACTGATCATTTTTACGATCAACCTGAGAAAAACTGATGCCAGGTAACAGCAATTGCGATTGCTCTTCCTCAGACGCCTGACGGTACTGTTCGTGCAAGTATTTGACATAAATGGTGCTTTGCCAATCACTGTCTAATTGCCAGTAACGTTCGAACTTAAGATCGTTTGTAAAGCTATTGGTGTCTCGATGATCAATTCGTTTCGATTCAAACTGAATACCAAAGTAATCCGTTGTGACTTTCTCTGTGGGGATTTTGTACCCCAACTGAAGTGATTGCTCCTGTTCAGACAAATATGTCTGTGTTTCAAAGCTGTGGCCTCTCCGGTTATACCAAGGCTTTGACCAACTGAGAGAGGCGCGTAAACCGAGATCTGTAGAATAGCCGCCACCGACCTGCACGATATTTCGAGAACTTGGCTCGGCAATGATTTCAATTGGAACTTCTA
This sequence comes from Vibrio sp. 10N.261.51.A4, assembly GCF_041471945.1. Lineage (NCBI taxonomy): Bacteria > Pseudomonadati > Pseudomonadota > Gammaproteobacteria > Vibrionales > Vibrionaceae > Vibrio > Vibrio sp. 10N.261.51.A4. The sequence goes on along the minus strand of NZ_JBFRPJ010000073.1, from coordinate 49,797 downwards.
GGTTGTCATCAAGTTTGTCAAAGTCACCATGTACGATGACACTTCGAAACCATTGAGTGTCTGACAAATCAGATTGCAGTTCACCTAACTTGATGGTGTCAAAGTCATCACCTTTTTTAAAGGTGGGTATTTTCTCGATACGAGTAGGGTCAACCCCATCATCAGGAATACTTATAGAACCGAACTTGTAGCGTGGACCACTTGCAAAATACAAGTGTATATTCGCGATGTTCTCGCTAGGAATAACTTCAATCTTTGACTCGATAAACCTGCCGTCAAAATAACCTTTCCGCTTTGCTAAAGAGAAAATCGCACGCTTAGTTTGGTCATATTCTTGGTGAGACAAAGTTAAACCTGAGCCTAACTTGCTTTGATTGAGTATATTGATGAACTCCGCATCTAGGCTAGCTTCACCTGTTATTTTTACTATCGATTCTGCGATGCGCATGACAGGACCAGAATCGATGTTAATGATCACGTTATCAGAATCATTAAGGTCGATATCGAGCTGTGGGTGATAATAACCATAAGGGTTGAGTGCATCTTGAATACGTTTAGATAGCTTCGTTTTCGATAGCTGTGATGCAGGAACATCGGCTAAAGGTTCTAAATATAATTCTACATTTTCGGTGAGAGTTTTATTAACCCCTTTAACCTCAAATTCAGCAGCACTAGAAGAGTGTTGGGTAAACAGGAAAAATGAAGTGGCCAGCACTAATTGTTTAATCGAGGTCTTCACGCGGTTACCCAATTGCTCAAAACCCGAACAGGTTATGAGCAAAGCGTTAAATCGCCGAATCTCTTATGGAGGACGCTATCCTTCGAACGGCTTATCGGGTTGTTTAACACTGCAACAGTCGTTTATTAACGACTCAAATCCCAGCCCTACAGACACAAAAAAGGCGCAATTAAGCACCTTTTGAATGTCTATTACTTATTGATTTATATGGCTTGCTGACTCATATAGTTTACTGACTCAAGATCAGTTGTTGTTCAGCCACACATCTTGGTTTTTTGGAGCTTTCTTCTTCTTTTTCTTCTTGCCAGTACCGGCCGGTGGCGCAACAGGTTTTAGTGCTGCGATCAGTTCAGCTGTCGCTTCTTCATCCACTTCAAAGCCTTCAATTTGCTCACGCTCAAGACGAATCTTGTTCTTCTTCTCGATGATTTTGAAGTGGTGGTAATCTTCGTGATCGATCAGAGATAACGCAAGACCAACTTCACCTGCACGACCACTTCGGCCGATACGGTGCATGTAGTCTGACGGGCTGCGCGGTAAGTCAAAGTTGATTACCACTGGAAGCTTCTCAATATCCAGACCACGTGCCGCGATGTCTGTCGCGATCAGAACGTCAATCTCGCCAGATTTGAAATCTTCTAGGATACGAGTACGTGAACCTTGCCCTTTATCGCCGTGGAATACTTCTGCGATGATACCGCGCTTGTAAAGCTTGTCTGCTAGGTGCTCACAGCTGTTCTTCGCATTAACGAAGATCAGAGCTTGGCGCCATTCATGTTGTTGAATTAGGTGTGCGAGTAACGCTGTCTTGCGACCTTTTTCTACTTCGAATACACGTTGAACCAGTGTGCTCGCATTGGCACTTTGAAGTTGAACTTCAATTGGATCGCTTAGAAGTTCGTGAGTCAGCGTTTTAACTTGCTCTGGGAAAGTTGCAGAGAACAACAAGGTTTGTTTTTTGCTCGGCAAGAGCTTCAAGATTGCATCAAGTTCTTCGGTAAAACCTAGGCTTAGCATTCGGTCAGCTTCATCAAGCACTAACGTTTTCACTTTATCTAGTTTGATAGCGTTGCTCGAAATAAGGTCAAGCAGACGACCCGGTGTTGCCACCAATATATCAGTGCCGCCACGTAGCGCCTGCATTTGAGTGTTTACCGATACACCACCAAACACACAAACCGTTTTAATCGCGCCATTGAAATGCACAGCGTAAGATTTAACGCTGTCAGCCACTTGCTTAGCAAGTTCACGAGTAGGAACCAAGATAAGGCCAGAAACAAAGTTACCTTTGCCTGAACGACGGTCCAGAGGGGCATCTTCATGAATCTTTTGTAACAGTGGAAGTGCAAATGCTGCGGTTTTACCTGAACCGGTATTTGCGCCTGCAATCAAATCGCGTCCTGCTAACACACTTGGAATAACTTGCGCTTGGATAGGCGTTGGCTGTTGGTATTCAAGCTCAGATAAACGAGCCATCAAAGGAGAGATTAAGCCAAGATCAGAGAAGTTGGTTGGTGTAGTGGTGTTAGTCATTAATTGCAGGAACTCAAAGCTAAAATAATAGCGCGCTATATTAACGTATTTCAGCAGTATTACGTAACTAAATCGCCCCTTTCTCCCGTGTTTCAGCGATTAAGCCCCTCTAAAACACATCCAGATATCAAGTTATCGCAAATTTAGTTAAGCCAGCCCGCTACCGTTTGCTCTGGCGTGTACGAGTTGAGCTCGGTTAACCAAACAGCGACTGCGTCTGGTGTAGCGACAAGTGGCTCAAAATTGATATTAAATTGCCATTCAGACTCACCACGCTGATAACCATCGTAAACCACAACAAAATCATGTTCGAGTTTCTTACCCCTGTTCTCGCCCGCCTTAACGCTGGTGACTTCGTTCATCGCCAGCAAAGCTATATGAGCAACATAATCCCCTTTGCCTTCGTAACTTACGCTGAACGTATCGCCTTTATAGTTGACCGTTAGCTTGGGGTTATTTTGTTGTTTGAGCGAAGGCAACGTTCTGTCTAACCAGTTAAAGTAACCGCGCCACTCTTTTCCATCGACAACAAAGCCGGGTGTGTAAACCCCACTTGTTACTCCATAAGCTTTGTACAAGCGTTGCTTCTCACTAAACGCCTTACTCGCGAACTTGTCGCCCCAACCTAAGTAATCCCAATAATCGACGTGATAGGCAAGCGGAATAACTTGTGTCCAAAGTTTTGGATGGTCTTCAAAAGTACTGAGGTACTGATCAGCAGGTGGACAACTTGAACAACCTTCAGAGGTGAAGAGCTCGATAACCTGTGCGGGCTGGCCTTCATTACTCCAGGTTTGTGCAAGCGACACTGAGGAATAGAAGCCGATCGGTAAGCCAAATAAACAAAGTTTAATCAATGATGAATTGCGTTTGGCGTGTGACATACCGAGATCCTTGTACAAAGCGAATTGAATGGCGCTCAAATACAGACCGTTATGCCTAGGTTTTTCTTTCAGGTGCTTAGTTTACGAAGAGATTGAGTTTATTTCAGATACAAAAACGCCAGCTTTAGAAGCTGGCGTTTTCTTAAAATTCTATATTTACATGTTAACGCTGAGATTAACGGTTAATACCGATATCGCGTTGCATGTGACCAGATAGGTCGCTTGCGTAGTAACTACGTGGAGAGTTGTCTACGAAAAGAATATCGAAAATGTGTGCAATCAATCCTTTGAAGTTAACCGAGTAGGTTTTCTTATCCATAGAGTTAGGAACAGCGATAGTATTCATTTGTACTGCTTGAGCCATGATTGCCTCTCTATAAATTTATTAATGTGTTTCGTTCTGATGACAAGAATAATAGGTGATCTTTTGCAGGTTAAAAAATGACTAAAATTAGATTTTGGGATTAGTTTTTCTAATAAAACAAACCATTAACAATGCCACAAAATAGATATGCAGATTATGTGAGTACAAATTCAATATAGTGTTTAAATCATGCATTTAGTACAAATACCCCGCAAACAACAGTGGCCAATGTCACAGAAAATTTACATAAATAAATTTTCCACGTCATCAGCCACGTGTTCATTATCGACTTTTCGATAAGTTATATTTGTTTTTAATTTACTTGTTCAATGCCTGGCTTCTTCGCATAAACCGACGCTATAACCGCAATCGTCATCGTAGAAACCAATACCGCCAATGACCAGTAAGTTGGGATAGCCCACTCGCTATCAACCAGAAGCATTTTCACACCAATGAACACCATGATGAATGAAAGCGCGGGTTTCAAATAGATGAACTTGTCCATCATACCTTGCAGTACAAAATACAACGAGCGAAGACCAAGTAACGCAAACACGTTAGCCGCAAGTACCAAGAACGGTTCTTGTGTTACCGCAAAGATCGCAGGGATAGAATCTAATGCAAACATCACGTCCATGACTGCGATCGCACCGATGACCAACATCATTGGAGTGAATGCCCATTTAGCACCCTGTTTAACCATTAATTCAGGGCCATGGAAGTCCTCTGTTACCGGCATCACTTTACGAAGTAGCTTTTCAGGCAGAGTATTCACACTCTCCTCTTCGCCCTTGTCTAATGCCAGCTTAATACCTGTACCAATCAAGAACGCAGCGAACACGTAAAGCACCCAGTGATATTCCGCCAATAGCTGTGCGCCTAGTGCGATCATAATTGCACGAAGCACCAATGCACCAATTACGCCCCAAAGAAGCGCACGAGGTCTTAGATGCTCAGGAACTTGGTATTGAGCAAAGATCATCGCAAAAACAAACAAGTTGTCTACGCTAAGGGATTTTTCTAACAAGTAACCCGTAATGAATGACACGGTTGCTTTTTGCGCTGTGTAGTCACTGTTCGGCGCATAAATGTCCCAAAATAGGTAAATCGAGCCAGCAAACAAAAACGCAAGTACAAACCAGAAAACACTCCAGATTGCCGCTTTCTTGATAGTAACGTTACCGCCACGAGTCTGATAGATATCAATAGAGACGAGAATAACCGTTAGCAGGAAAAAGCCCGCATAAGTCGTCATGATTGGCGATGAAAAAAAGGATTCACTATTTGTAGATAATAGAGATTGAGTTGAGTTCATTATTCCTCCGGGCGGAAGAACTGTACAAAGACCTTCCGCAAACAAAGCATATCAAGCTCCATTACGGATCTTGACTGTGATTGCGTTGGTCTCGTTGAAGTGAAATATGGGATTTCACTTTTACATACCGGATAGACTCTTGGCCTAACGAGATGACGATATGTAAACTTGCGCTAACTACTCCCCAAACGCGTGGATAATAATCCTCTGGTTGTGTTTCGTCTATATAAATTTGCACGGAAAAAGCAAAAAAGGAGCAAACGCTCCTTTCTGATTGATGCCACTTTGTCAAATAGACACGCGAATTGATTCTAAGAATAAATTCGCAAGTCAAACACACTATTGCACTGCGTAATGAAGTTGCAAAAAGAGCAATTTACAGCCCTGCGGCAGGTATTAAATACACTAACGCTGACCAAACTGATACCCAACCGACAACCGCTACCGCATCTAACCAATCTTTCTTATCCATGCATATCTCCACAAGAAGGCGACCTGCAGAGATAAAGCATAAACAATGCCAATTTTATAAATAACCCAAAGTAATAGTGTTAAATATCAGTATCAGCTTTAGTTATCTAAAACACTCCATGCAATTCAACGGTTCATTGAGTTGAAGCGACTCTGGGTGGTCTTGCAGAAACTCGATGAAGCAGTCTGCCATAGAGTCAGTGGTGACCGTGCCATCACCGATCATATCCAACACAGCGTTATAGCCCTCTTTGCCTTTCATTGTATAGGCTGACGACGCGCCCCGGTAAATACGGTTGCGAGAAACAGCTTGCCAACCTGAATCATCAGAGTGAATTTCTAGATGGTGAATCCTGTGTCCTATAGGCGCTTCTTTGTGGTAACAAAACCTCAAATTATGTGTATAAGGAAAGCTACCTGAACCTGTGCCCACGACACCATTATCAATCGCGTTATTGATTGCACCTTCAAGCATGCCAGCGATCGTTTCACCTTTTACTTCATACACACCAATAGGTACGGCAAACGGTAGTAGTTTTCCGGCAATATCGGCAACAGAGACATCGCCGCTGTTCAGTGAATTTCTTACACCACCGGCGTTGTGAATGGCAAAGTCAACCTGATGCCCTTTCTTGTTCATTAGATGGTGAAATGATTGAGCAACCAAGGGGGCTAGTTGACTCGGGCCTTTAGCATCTGGAATACGTACATGGCGAAGTTTAGTGTCTGCATGAGCAATCACTTGTTGCTGAAGCTTTCGAACTCGCGGCTGGTATTTATCCGTCAGAATGCTCTGCAGCTCAGGAGCTTTCTTACACACTGCAATATTAGGGTGATTGTTTAAAAACTCACACGCCATATCGTGGGCATCGTCTTGCCCTACTTCACTCAGTTTCGCGTCTATAAAGAGTCGACGGCCTAATAACAGTTCGTTTTTACCATTGAAGTGCGTCACTTTGCCTTGAGAATCGAACTCGATTTCGCAGTGTCCTAAGCTCATGGCGTGGAAACCCGCTTGCACAACATAGGTATCGCCAATTTTCACACCGTATTCATCATCTTTAACTAAGCCGATATCAGAGAAATCACCTTGTAAGCGATGACTATGACCACCAACGATGACACCAATACCTGTTACGTTGGCTGCTAACTCTAAATCAGCTTCGTAACCAAGATGGCTAAGTAACACAATCTTGTTGATACCTGCTTGATGGATTTGCTCAATGGTCGCTTTTGCTGTTTCCCAAGCATTTTCAAACGGTGTATCGATATCTGGGTTCGCGATGCCTGCCATCTTGTCGATGCTTAAGCCGAATATTGCGACCTTCTCGCCATCAAACTCTTTCGTTATAAAAGAAGCACTTCGTGTTTCAGGCCGATAAGGCTTAACAATGTCGTTGTCCGCTAGCGTATGAGTTTTATTGATATCCTCATTCGATAGATTCCAGTTACCGGCCAACAGCGGGAATTTGATTCTTTTCGCGAAAATCGCAACGGGCTCATTACCCATGTCTAACTCGTGATTACCGAGCGTCATGGCATCTATATTAAGGGCATTCAACAAATCGGCATTGGCTTTTCCCTTGAATAAGGAAAAGTACAACGTGCCCTGGAAGCAGTCACCAGCGTGCAAGAACAAGGTTCCAACCTTCTGACGCTGGGCATCTTGTTCTATTTGTTTGAAACGTGTTGAAATTCGAGCAAAGCCACCAGCACTGACATAAGGTTCAATGATGTGGTTGTTCATTTTAAGTGATAGCTGTAACGAGGTTGGTTCAAAGTATGAGTGGGTGTCGTTGATGTGTGCCAACACTATTTTTGTCGGCTTATTCTTTTTAGTCATATTTTCTTCTCTCTTTGTCCCTTCATACTAGGTCGAGAATCATGACAGAATCGTGAATTTTATGAAACTGCACTGCAAAAAAATACTCGAGATAGATCAAAAATCTCATTTTGCACCGTATTAATAAACAACGGGTTTTATGACAGGTGAGCATACCGGATTTGGATTTTTCGATTATGATTAAAGATATCTGTTAGCTTTCAAATAATTAGCAGAGCCTTCCGTTAGGAGTAAGCCTATGCAACTAGAAAGAATCGAGATTTCTGGCTTTCGAGGTATCAAGCGCATGTCACTCGCGTTTGACGAGCTAACCACGCTTATTGGTGAAAATACTTGGGGTAAGTCTTCATTATTGGATGCCCTTTCCGTCATTCTGCCCTCAGACGGTGTGCCATATCACTTTGAAATGACCGATTTTCATGTCGATTACTCTGTTTCACACCCGCAGTCTCAACATCTTCAAATTGTTCTCGCTTTAAAAGCTAACGATAAGAGCGAACTTAACGCAGGTCGTTATCGCAAACTCAAACCTATTTGGGTTCAAGATGAATTTGGCGTATTTCGCATCTACTATCGCATCAGCGCGACGTTAGAACAGTATGAGACAACAACACACTATGCATTTCTTGGTTTGGACGGTAATCCGCTCAAGCTTCATCATTCAGAAAAGCTTGCTCAAGAATTAATGACCTTACATCCCGTTATCCGTTTGCGTGATGCAAGGCACTTTGATCGTCCTTTCAACGGCAAGTCCCTTAACCACAATGCTCACCTGCCGACTAATGTTCACGCAACTAATGCAAATTCAAACGGGAACGGGAACCATCACACGAGCAATGGCACAACAAATGGAAACGGCGCCAATAACGGTAATGGTCGACAAGCAAGAATAGAAAAACGAATAGACAACACCTGCCGCCGTCTTATGGCGATACCCGGACATGTTAATAAAGGTGAAATGCGCAGTAGCCTAGAGTCGATGCAAAGTTTGATTGAGCACTATTTTTCTTTCAAAAGTACTTCTCGTCGTAACCCTAGAAAACAGCGAGACGGATTGCTTTATTCTGCGGGTACCAATGATCAGAGTATTCATCAACTCGTCGAAGAGACCAAGAACAAACAAACTCGCTTATTATTCATGGGGTTACTTAACGCTTATCTACAAGCTAAAGGGCCAAACGACTTAAGGCGATGTGCGCGCCCTCTGTTGATCCTTGAAGATCCAGAAGGTCGATTGCACCCAACACACTTGGCAAGGGCTTGGAGCTTGATGCAGAAATTGCCCATGCAGAAAATCCTCACTACCAACAGTGGCGACCTACTTGCGGCGGTCCCACTTCAATCGATTCGTCGCTTGGTTCGTCAGTCAGATAAAACCATCGCCAATCAACTCAACATGAACCACTTCAGTAAAGACGAACTTCGACGAATTGGTTTTCATATCCGTTTCCATCGTTCAGGGGCGCTGTTTGCTCGCTGTTGGCTATTAGTAGAAGGTGAAACCGAGGTTTGGTTGTTCAATGAACTTGCCAACCAATGTGGCTATAACCTAGCAGCGGAAGGTGTGCAGATTATTGAGTTCGCCCAATCAGGACTTAAGGCGCTGATTAAGGTTGCACAAGAGTTTGGCATTGATTGGCATGTAGTGACTGACGGCGATGCGGCGGGTAAAAAATATGCCGCGACAGTGTTATCGAAACTCGGTAATGATCAGGAAAGACACAGACTCACCGAACTGCCTGATAAAGATATAGAGCATTATCTATATATGAATGGGTTTGAGAGCTTTTTCCGTGACATGGTTAAGATTCCATACGATCACCCTATCCCTCCGAAGAAAGTGGTCGCCAAGGTCTTGAAAAAACACGCAAAGCCTGACCTTGCACTTGCCATTGTTTCTCATTGCGAGAATCAAGGACAAGAATGCATTCCGCTTTTATTAAGGTGGACATTAAAACGCGTGATCACCATGGCGAATGGAAATACCTAAACATAATTTGTTTTATAGATGCTATCAGTTGCTCTACTGATGAAATATTTAGCTAGTCGCCTCAACCAAAAAAGGCACACCAAACGGTGTGCCTGTATAAATCGATATACAAATTAATTGGGGGTTATCTTGCAAGAGTTCACAGTGACTAACTAAGGTTAGGTTAACGAATTAAGCCTTTGCCTGTTTAGCGTGTTGTTCAACAACTTCCGAAGATTGAGTCGATTTCTCGTGAAGCCATAGCCCCGTTGCTTTCATCAAGTATCCAAATACACCACCAAGCAGTAAAGATGGCACTACAAGTTGCCAATCACCACCTGCAGCAAACGTCGCACAGCAACCAATGAAGGTGCCTGGGATATAACCTAGCCACGCTTGTTTCGCTTGAATACACATAAAGAATGCCACAATAGCAGTAATCATGTAGCCTAAAATCTCTAACCCTGCGAAGGTTGAGCTTTCGATAATCACCATTGCCCAGAATACGCCAGTCATGTTGGTCAATAAGCTACCTGCTAGTCCTTTAACGCCGCCTGTTGGCGAAGCAAAGTAACTGGTGCAACCTAAGAAACCTGCCCATGACAATAAGCCGAAAGAGATAGCAATCCATCCCCATAGACCTGACAAAATACCTGTTGTTAATGAAATCGCGACTAATGTACTCATACTATTTCTAAAGCCTAATTACGTAATTGAACGCAACCGGATTTAGCCTCACTTAAAATCAAGTAAGCATACTATGGGAAGATAGCCCTTATTTAGCCGATCACGATCACGTTAATAATGTATGCAGATGTGTATTTATCACTAGATAGAGACCGAAATCGCTTATTCAACATATTTGGTTATCAGTATTTTATCAATTTATCGTTACAGAAACGATGGCTTGCCTTTCATCATGCGCTTACCTTCTCGCTTAATACACTCAGCAAGTGGGTTCTCAGACATATCTGCACGCCAAATAAAGGACAAGGTTCTTTCCATTTCAAGCTCAGGGACATTTAATGTGACCAGTTGACCAGACTCAACAAACTGTTCGACATCGAGATAAGGTAAACACGTTAAATATGGGCCGTTTGCAACCAAACTTCTTAAAACAGGAACGTGTTCATACTCTCGCCAAACATCAAGATCACCAATTAAATGGTGAATAGAGCTATCAAAAACTTTGCGAGTACCCGAACCATGTTCACGTAATACCCATTTTGCTTGTTCTAATTGCGCCAAGCTTACTCGTTCACGCTTCGCAAACGGGTGATGAGCCGATGCAACCACCGTTAAATGGTCCGTACACCACACTTCTTGGTGAACTCGGTTGTCATCACAACGACCTTCGATAACACCCAAGTCATATTGATAATCTAATACGCCATCAATAACTGCGTCGGTACTTTGCACGCCAAGCGAGATTCGCATCTCAGGAAAGTCGTTATCAATAATACTGATGAGATCCGGAACGAGGTGTTCCGCTGGAGTTTGGCTAGCACCTAATTTGAGTTCGCCACTCAACAAATGCTGCTCGTAAAAACCCATCTCAATTTGCTGCGCATCTTGCAGTAAACGCTTCGCTTTTGGTCTTAACCACATGCCCCAATGAGTCAGGGCCATTTGCTTGCCCTGCCTTTCAAACAAAGGCCTGCCGAGCATTTTTTCCAACTGTGCAAGAGACATACTTGTTGCTGACTGAGTCAACGCCAATTTGTCTGCTGCCTGACTAACGCTCCCGGAGTCTGCTACTGCATCAAATACCGCGAGTTGCTTTAATGAATAACGCAAAATTCATCCTTAATGCTTTTAATTATTTGTGTCCTGATGCTCGTTTTTTATAAAGCCAATGAGCAATCAATTTCATTCTACGCGTAACCAAATCTATATCAATAAATTTGATGTGGTTTCTAAAAATTATCAATTTTACCTCTACCCCTCAACGCCCTAATCTGGAATGGCAGGACACAACGAGCCCTGCAAAACATTACTGATTAACCATTACGGATTAACCAGGTCATTAACACTAGGAATTACACATGACGGATTGTTCAAGGGGGGGATATGGCAACCAGCACTTCTGAAAATCATCAACTGTTCTCACCAACAGAAATGATGGCGGAAGCAGAGAAGTTTGCATTAAGTAAAGCAAATAAAACCAGCAGCATGACATTGAGTTTGGCAATCATGGCTGGCGCATTCATCGGGCTTGCTTTTTTATTCTACATCACGGTAACCACGGGCAGCGCTGATGCTGGATGGGGATTGAGTCGCTTAGCCGGCGGTCTTGCCTTCAGTATGGGTTTGATCTTGATTGTGATTTGCGGTGGTGAGCTGTTTACCAGCTCCGTGTTATCAAGCATCTCATGGGCTAACAAGCAAATCACCTTCACGAAGATGCTGTCTATCTGGGGCAAGGTGTATGTCGGCAACTTTATCGGTGCCATGTTCCTATTGGCTTTGGTAAGCGCAGCAGGCTTGTATCAACTGGATGGCGGGCAATGGGGCTTAAACGCTCTAAACATTGCTCAACACAAGCTACACCACAGCCCAGTTCAAGCGTTTGCTTTGGGCGTGCTTTGTAACTTGTTGGTGTGTTTAGCCATTTGGTTAACGTTCAGCTCTGCTAACGCAATGACCAAAGCAATGATGACCGTGTTACCCGTTGCAATGTTCGTAAGCTCAGGCTTTGAACACTGTGTGGCGAATATGTTCATGGTTCCTCTAGGCATCACGATTCAAACATTCGCCCCGGAAAGCTTCTGGATGCAAATCGGTGCAACACCAGCGCAGTACGCAGACTTAAACGTCATGCAATTTGTCACAGCAAACTTAATACCAGTGACAATCGGCAACATCGTAGGTGGTTCAGTATTGGTCGGCTTAGCCAACTGGAGTATTTACCGTCGCCCACAACTTAAAGCAGCAAAAATTACCGCTATTACACAAACAACAGAAATTACGTCAGTTAAGGAAATTACTATGAACACAGCAACTACTATCAAGCAAATCATGAACACTCAACCAATTACACTGAGCGTAGAAATGCCGACATCAGTCGCGATTGATACACTTTTAGACGCGCAACTTGTTAGCGCTCCTGTTTGCGATGTTGAAGGCCGTCTAGTGGGTATCTTCTCTGTTCATGACGTAATGGTTGACCTTTGGTGCCAAGATTACATCCCAACTAAAGGCCAGAAAGTCGTAGACCTAATGAGCCGTGACGTTGTGGCAATTGATGCAAACGACAAGCTAGTAGATGTTGCTGAGTTCTTATGCATCGACAAAGAGCAACTGTACCCGACGACAAGCATGGGCTTCGCCACTCGCCTGACTTCTCTTTCTCTAGAAGAGCGTGCAAAAGCGATGAAAGTTAGCCAACCACATATGCTTCCAGTGTTAGAAAATGGCGTAATGGTGGGTGTTTTGACTCGCATTGAAGTGATGCAAGCACTGCGTCCAATCTACGGTGACCGACTAAACGTGGTTCCTCAAGCTGAACTAGAAACGGCTTAACTAATCTTAAGTCGAACTATTAGGGATTAGTAGTTCAACTAGATAACTCAGTCATGGCAACGTTGACTGGCTAGAGGTAAATGGTGGCTTTTAACGTACTAAACGGTTTGACACAAAACAGACCTAAACGCGTTGCCATTTATCTCAATAAAAAAGGCGCAAAGTGAAAACTTTGCGCCTTTCTCTATTTCTAACTGTTGCTTTCTAAGTATCTATTTAACTTTTGGTGTTACATAAGAGATTGATACTAGTCAGCGATCATCAATAGCTAGATTACTTCTTTACACCTTCAACGTGTAGATCCATATCTACATAGCTTGAAGCGCCCATTACTGGGATGTTGAAGTCAGCAAGCTCTAGACGAGTTGTACCAACGAAACCTGCACGCTCACCGCCCCATGGGTCTTGACCAGCACCGATGAATTCAGCTTCGATAACGATAGGCTTAGTTACACCGTGAAGTTTCAGGTCACCCATAACTTCAAGTTTGCCGTCACCTTTATCAACTACTTTTGTGCTGTTGAATGTCGCCTCAGAGAACTTACCAGCGTCGATGAAATCACCGCTACGGATATGCTTATCACGTTCTGCGTGGTTTGAATCAAGGCTTGTAGTATCAACCGTTACGTTTACTGTAGACGCTTCAACGTTGCTTTCATCAAATGAGAAGTCACCTGAGAATGTGTTAAAACGACCTTGGATAAAGCTGTAACCTAGGTGGCTAACTTTAAAGTTAACTGAAGCATGCGCACCTTTTGTATCAATCACGTAATCAGCGGCGTTCGCAGCGAAAGGCATTGCCATTGCAAATGCTAATCCTGTAGCGATAATTGACTTTTTCATTTTGAAGCTCCTATCATTTTTCGTAGCGTATCGTCTTTGTCGATAACGTGGTGTTTTATCGCCGCTAAGGCGTGCACTGATGCCATGATGATCAGTACCCATGCAGCATAGTAGTGAATCGTTCCTGCGAGATCAGATTGGTTTGCAAACAGTTCACCCATACTTGGTACAGTGAACCAATTGAATACCTCTATCCCGCGGCCATCTGATGTCGAAATCAAATAACCTGAAATAAATAAAACCGCTAAGTTGATGTACATGAAGCCGTGAGCGATCTTCGCTGCTGCAACTTCATAGCTTTTACCTTCCACTTTAGGTGACGCGGTAACTAGCTTCCAAACCAAGCGGATAACGGTAACAGCAGCCAAAAGAATGCCTACCGAGCGGTGATAGTCTGGCGCTGTTTTATACCACTCGCTGTAGTATGAAAGATCAACCATCCACAGGCCTACACCAAATAAGCCAAATACCGCGAGAGCTGAAATCCAATGCATCGCTCTTGCTAAAGGGTTGTAATTTCTAACGTTGTTGTCCATACATCTCTTCCGAATGTTAACGAGTAGTGTAGTTTCGAAAAGCGTACCCTACACCAAGTTTGTGTAACATATTATTTACCAAGCTTTACATTGGTAACATCATTTCAAATTAAACGAGTTATTCAAATTATTTGAACAAGTTTGGGCTAAACGTTAGATTTCAACGATTTGTTCGATCTCGTAAAGCTCATCTGAGATATCTAACATTTTACGTTCCATCACTTTTTGAGCGTCTTCTATCCCCTTGTTGTAGTAAACAGCACCAAACTTTTTGCTGATGAAGTCGACCAAGAATTCCGTGTCGAACTGGCCAAGCTCCACATCGAGTTCATCTTGCAGGTATTTTTGAAGAGTATGCGTAAGCTCAGACTTTTGCTTCGAATCTAGTTGAATGGTCATGAATGTTTCCAAATAAAGAGTAAGTAGATCAATTGTGATTTGCTAACTAGACTATAATCGAGGTAACTAGCTAGAATTCCTCATAATTTAGAATACAGACCAGTAGAGCGCCAGTGCTATCAATAAAATCACTCAGCAATGGTTAATTTTGATAGAGAGATCAAGAACTCGCACTTTGACAATAGGTAACGGCACCGCAATTACCGTACTATTGCCCATCAATAAGATAGTAACTGTGTATAAGGGACTTCATTGTTATTAGATCTAGTGATTAAAAGCGTTAATCAATTTCAAGACGATTGCCTAAAGCTCTGTGAACGCCATTACCCTACGGTGCACAATCAAGGGATCAGTGAGCACCATATAGGAAAGGCATTTGCTCGCCGAATGGAGCACACCTTCGTTAGCTTTAATCATGCAAGCAACATCAGCCCACTTGAAATGCTTTCTTCTGGCGAAACGCCTCGACACTTCCGAATATCTTCCGAAATTGGTACTGTTTGGATGATCAGTCATCATATGGTGAGCGCCGGGAAAACCTGTCGTAGAAAGTTAATGTTGGACATCCATAATTGGCAACAAGAGTATGGATTTTCCATTCAACCCAATGACGTTTTGATCATTGTCTCCGACCATTGGATTAGCCGAAGTAAAAACAGTGGTGAATTATTGCATTGGTGGATGGGTGAACTCCCAGACGAGATCACGGAATATAGCCAACAAGGTATCACGCTAAGAGAGAGTGATTCTCAATTCGCTACTGACTTAAATAATAATTTTAAAATCAGCCCTTGCTTCATTAAATTTGGACACCCTTTAAAGCGGTCAGGAAATCAACAACTGGTTCGTAAATACCTGCAACTTTACGCAGTACTTCAATGGCAGTAAGAATACGGGTCAACTTTTTTAATCAGTCTTGAAAGTAAATAGTTAGACCTCCATCCCAATATTTTATAAAACCCAACTCAAGCCCTACCCAATAATCAATCAAAATTTATCTTCGATAAAATAATAACTTATCAGCTCATCGTTCATATTTTGAGAAGTAGATATCATTTATATGCAAACAGAGTTGTTTGTTAATAATGTAACTTTGACATTCCCCCATAACCTGAGGCTTTATCCTTACTTTCACCTGGTGTATTGGCGTTGAAAGCTTATATTGATTGGTGTTGATATGAGATAGATTACTCAGAGATTAAATTCACAATAGTCATTATTAATGGTGAATGATAAGTAATTTTAATGACTAATATCAATTATCATGCTGTTTTTTCGTTAATTATATTTATTTAAATATTGACTCTACAAATGAGTTTTTATTAATTGACAATTTACTTACACCTGTCAATATTGTGACAGCCGCGACATGTACGTCCGCCATTGAATAAGCCCTCTTTACTAGCGACTATGATTTTATCAGACAGAAGTGAATTTATTAGCTGTATATCCGTAGATGCTGATATGCAGTTTATTGCGAAATACCAAGACCTGACGCTTAGAAGCGTCTATCAACCTATATTCGACTCTTCTATGACTCAAATAGGTGTTGAGGCTTTGGTGCGCATTTCAAATAACAAAGGTGATATTGTTCGTCCTGATCACTTCTTCCATTCCGACGAAACCTCAAGCACAGACAAAATCAATGTAGAGAGGTTGAGTCGAGCGATTCATATCCGTAACTTCGCACAATCGACAATCCGTCATTTACATCTATTTTTGAACGTTCTTCCAAACGTTGGTGAGTTGTTTGCTGCAGAAAAGGTCAGCGATAGCTTGTTAGCTAAACGCCTTCACGAGCTTAACCTTTCATGCGAACAGATAGTGATGGAGTTGGTAGAGTTGAACGCAGAAAGTGAAGAGCGTTTGAAAGATGCCGCTCTTTCTCTTGCGGATAATGGCTTTCAAATAGCGGTCGATGATTTTGGAACACAAGCATCAACCGAACAACGCGTTCGTCACATTAACCCTCATATCATCAAGATAGACCGCTCGGTTATGTTGGACTTTGAACAAGGCGACACTCGAGAAATGGAGTTAGTACTTGATCTTGCAAACCAAATTGGCGCAAAGACAGTGATTGAAGGCATAGAAACCCAACAACAACTCCAAGCGATGCAGAGCTTAGGCTTCAATATGTATCAAGGCTATCACTTAGCCATGCCAAAGCCGATTGAATTAGACATACGGCTAGCAATCTAGAATTGCCCTATCCTTCTCAAAGCCGCTTGACCATTGAGTAGCGGATTTTTTAATCCTTGCCTATTCGTACCCTCATACCGCTCTCACGTGTCAACACATTTCAGGACGGGACAACACGCATAAAAAACCCAGTCAAATTTGACTGGGCTGGCTTAAAAGAATCTGTTTTATATCATTCCCTAATAACCCGCAGTGGACGGTTTGATTCTATATAAAATAGCGAACATCACCGGTACTACTATTAGCGTTAGTACGGTAGCAAAGCCTAAGCCTGCCATGATGGTAATCGCCATCGAGCCGAAAAATGCATCGAATACCAAAGGAATCATACCCAAGATAGTCGTTAATGCTGCCATAGATACCGGTCGTACACGACTAATCGCACTGTCGACAACCGCTAAATATGGGTCTTTACCTGTTGATAGCTCACTGTTGATTTGGTCAAGCAGTACAATGCCGTTCTTCAAAATCATGCCGCTTAGACTCAATAAGCCAAGGAACGCTGTGAAGCTGAATGGCATATTGGTACCTAACAGACCAATTGAAACACCAATGATAGAGAGTGGCACCGTAAACCAAATCACAAGCGGCTTACGAACCGAGTTAAACAGAAGCATCGTGATGATAAACATCAGCAAGTAACCCATTGGCAGTGAGCCAAACAGAGATTCTTGCGCATCTTTAGAGCTTTCGTACTCACCACCCCAGCTAATGCTGTAGCCTTCTGGTAAATCTAATGCTTCTACCTTTGGTTTCACACGAGCAAACAGACTCGCTGGCGTTTCATCACCAAGAACATCGTGGTCAGCCAATACTGTTAGCGTACGTTTTCTGTCGCGACGCTGAATCAGTGGCTCAGACCATTGAAGCTCTACGCCATCAATCACTTGCTCAACTGGGATGTAAGTTTGTAGTGATGGGCTCCAAATCTTCACATTGTTTAGCGATTCGAAATCAAAACGCTCTTCTTCCGGTAAACGCGCCACGATAGGTAACATATGAGTACCATCACGCAGTAGGCCGATGTTGTAACCGCCAAACGCCATCTGTAATGTCTCAGACAAGTCAGTTTTTGAAATGCCTAGGCGACGAGCCTTAGATTCGTTGAACAGTGGTACAAGTTCTTTAGTGCGTTCACGCCAGTCATGACGAACATTTCGAGAGCCTGGATCGGCAAGCAAGATGTCTTCGACTTCAACTGCAATGTTACGCAGTACTTGTGGATCGGCACCGATAATACGCGCTTCAATTTTTGAAGCGGGTGACGGACCAAACTCAATCAACTTGAACTGGAACGTTGGTTGCTCAAATTCGTTCGCTAAGTCTTTGTCTAGCGCCGCTAGAGCCTTAAACATAGTGTCGCGGTCAGTGGTTCTTACTTGTAACTGGGCGTACGCTTCGTAGCTTTTCTCTGGTTGGTAAGTCAGTGCGAAACGTTGCATGCCCTGCCCAACCGTTGTCGTTACAAACTCCACGTCGTCTTGCTGGCGAATGTAGCTTTCAACTTTTTCTGTCTGCTTGATCGTTTCACGAACATCGGTGCCTTCTGGCATCCACATGTCTACGTAAAACATTGGGGTATTTGACGGCGGGAAGAACTGCTGCTTCACCATACCAAAACCGACGACAGAAACTGCTAATAGAGCGACCATACTAACTACAGTAAGCCATCTAAATCGAAGTGCTACTTTCAGACACGCACCGAATACCACAAACAGGATGCCTTTGTATGGGTCTTCGTTCTCATCAACCTTGTCTTCTTCTTTAAGCAACATCTCGGCAAGGAATGGCGTTAGTGTTAGTGCAGTTACCCAACTCAAAAACAGTGAGAAACACAGTACCCAAAACAGTGAACCCATGAATTCGCCTGTCGCATCCTTCGACAAACCAATCGGTGCAAACGCTGTGATAGCGATAATGGTCGCACCTAACAGTGGCCATTGTGTTTGCTTGACGATGTCTTTCGCTGCTTGAAGCTTGGTTTTGCCTTTCTTCAAGCCCACCAAAATACCTTCAACGACAACAATCGCATTATCCACCAGCATACCCAGCGCGATGATCAGTGCCCCCAGAGAGATGCGGTGCAGTTCAACATCGTTGTAATCCATCAGGATGAAGGTACCGAATACCGTCAATAGAAGAACCAAACCGATGATCAAACCACTGCGTAAGCCCATTGCGAACAACAATACAATGATAACGATGGCTACCGCTTCAACTAGGCTGATTAAGAAGTCAGCCACAGATTTGTCTACTTCTTGCGCTTGGTTGTAGAAGTAATTCAGTTCTACACCCGCTGGCTTAATGCTTTCTAGGCGATCCAGTTCCGCATCCAGTGCTTTACCAATCTCAACCACGTTTACACCAGAAGAGAACGCAATACCCAAGTTGATTGCTGGTTTACCGTTGTACGTTAATACATTGCCCGGCTTTTCTTGAATACCACGAGTTACTTCAGCGACATCTTTCAAGCGAATTAGGTTACCCGTGTCGCGACCATGAATGATTAAGTTTTCTAACTCTTCAACCGTACTTAAAGTGCCGTTCGGTTTAATCGTTAGGTTTTGGCCATTAAGCATTACCTCACCGGCTGACACCACACTGTTTTGTTGTGATAGCAGTGACGTAACCATCGACATATCTAGATTCAGCGCGGCTAAACGCTCAAGTGACATCTCAACAAACAATTGCTCTTGTTGGTCACCTGCAATGCTTACTTTGCCTACACCGTCGACCAATTCGATTTCACGGGTTAGATAATCAGCATATTGTTTAAGCTCAACGTAATCGTAGCCATCACCCGTCAGCATGATCATCACGCCAAACACATCACCGAAGTCATCAATGATCTGAACTGAGTTAACACCACTAGGAAGCGTGGGCTGTAGATCGTTGATCTTACGACGCATTTCATCCCAGATTTGTGGTAGCTCGTCTGGACCGTAGTCCATCTTCATGCTCACCATAATTTGAGACATACCATTCGACGACGTTGAGGTAATCTTGTCGATATAAGGCAGCTGTCTTATCTCTTTTTCAAGCGGGTAAGTCAGCTCTTCTTCAACTTCCATTGACGTAGCGCCAGGGTAAGTTGAAATAATCATTGCATCTTTAATGGTAAAAGCCGGGTCTTCCAAACGGGATAGATTACCAAAAGACGTCACGCCACCAATGGCCAATATGACGAGAAACAGCCAGCTGATTACTTTGTTTTTTATTGAATATTCTGCGATGTTCATTCTGCTTTTCCTGACAATTTGATTCCGTCACGGAGTTTTCTTAGATTCGAGTTTACGAGTCGATCACCTTGCTCAACACCATGAGCGATTAATGCGCCTTGGCCACTGATCTTGTCGACTTCTACTTCGCTATTGAATGCTTGTCCGTCTTCCATTTTCCACACATAAAACTGATTCACTTCAGAACCCGCTTCTAAAGTTGTCATTGGTAATTGGTAGCCTTGAACATCGCTCAAGCCGGCTTTCGCCATATCCACGTTCACCGTAACGCTGGTGCCCGGCAGGATTTCGTTTTTAGGTTGTTGCATCTGCATCCAAAATTCGTAAGTACGCGATTGCGGGTGCAATTCACTGGTGTGCTCCAAATACGTCAGTGGATACTGGCCAGTGTGACCGCCAAAGGTCGCCTCAGGGCGATAGCTATTTGAACGCATGTCTGGACTGATTGATGCCAAGATCGAATCTGATACTTGAATTCGTACATACACCTTATCGTTCTGGTACACGCTTAATAGTGTTTCACCCGGTGTCGTGTTTTCGAAACGTTGCTTGTCCACGGTAGAAACGGTCCCGGAAAATGGCGCTAAAAGCTCTGTGTAACTTAGCTTGCGCTTTGCAGCCGCCAAATTCGCCGATGCCAGCTTATAGTTAGCCGTTAGTTGGTCTAGCTCTGACTGCGACAACATCTTGCTACCAAACATCTCCGTTCCACGGGCCAACTGTTTGCTTGCCAGTTTGAATTGAGATTGAGCATCAGTCAGATCTTGTACGTACGTTGCGTTATCTAAGGTGGCTAATAACTGGCCTTTTTCGACGTTGTCGCCGGCTTCTACCAAGACTTGTTGGATTTCGCCTGCGAGCTTAAATGCCAAGGGGGTCAATTCAGCGGGCATTACCTGACCGTTAAAACTTCTGAATTGATCAGTCAGCGGCGCGCCAACTTCAAAGGTAGAAACTAACAGAGGGGGTTGTTCACGATGTACAGCTTCACTGTTACAGGCTTGAAGTAACATAGCCGACGCGACAACAATTGATAATTTGGAAAGGTTCATTAAATACCGCCCTCACGTAACCAAGCTTTTACTTGCTGTCCATCGGATAACACATCCACACCCGCTTCAACGATAAGGTCGCCAGACGACAATCCATCAATAACCTTGCCTTGCTCATCAAGAAGGACTTGTACTTTAGAAATCAATTGAGAATCAGGGTTATAGCGCCATAGCTCACCATGGTCAGCTTCTTTGGTTAACCAAGCTGAATCAACAATGCCAATACCGTAGTCAGATTTATGCTTCTGAACTTCAACTTGCGCTGTCATCCCAGAAAGTAAATTGATGCCTTCCGGCTTTTCGATGGATACAACCGCTTGGTAGCTGTTGGTGTCTTCATCTGGTTGTGTAGAGATTTCTTTAAAGCGAGTCGGGATACGAATACCACGGTGGCTATCCATCACAACCCACATGTTTGAGCTCGTTAGGTCTTGAATAGAACGATCTTCAAGCTTTGATACTGGAATAGAAAACGTCACGTCCATCTCACTGTGATTCAAAATATTCAGTACAGGCTGCTTTTCTGCGATCAATTGATATTGTTTTCCAAACACCATCGATACCACGCCATCGAATGGAGCAACTAAGGTGGTGTAGCCAAGGTTTGTTTTTGCTTGGTCCAACTCAACGTCAGCGGCAGTAAAGGTGTTTACGGCTTGGTCGTAGTAATCGGTACTGACTAACTTTTTCGCGTACAACTCAGAAGCTTGTTTGTATTGGCTATTCGCAAGATCAAATTTGGCTTGTGCTGCATCAACCGCGATACGGTAATCCGTCGCGTCTAGTACGGCTAACACCTGACCCTTCTTCACTTCTTGTCCCATACGAACATCGAAGGTTTCTATATCTCCACCCACTTGGAAAGAAAGCGCAGCACGGTCAGTTGCATCCACTTTTGCAATGAAGCTATCAAGCTCGATATCCGTCTGCAAAGGAATCTCAAACAGCTTTACAGGCTTAACAACTTGAACCGTTTCTTCTGACTGAACCTTATTACATCCGGTCAAAGAGCCTGCGAGCAATAGTGCTGCAATCACAGCTCCCATGCGCTTGCTCGATATGGCATTGATAGACAAATTGGACTGCATGATGTCTCTCCATTTAATTATTATGATTTATTACACAGGTGGGCAGTATATTCAAAATTCCGTAATCCACAAGATTTACTTTCCACCTGTGCAGTATTTTTTATTTGAGTAAAAACAGTGTAGAATGTGGTAATCAGGTAAATGTGTGAAATGAAGATGACTGAAAAGAAACAAGGCAGAAGAAGCGCAAAAGACGCTGAAGAGACGAGATTTTTGATCATGGGTGTTGCTGCGGATATGTTCTGTGAGCATGGTTATGATAGCGTTTCGCTTCGTAACATCAGTGAGAAAGCAGGTGTATCGCATAGCCTTATTCGCCACCACTTTGGCAGCAAAGAAAAAATCTGGCATGCGATAAGCGATTGTTTACACGCCTATTTTCAGTCTTATATTGCTAAGATAGTGGAAGAGTTACCAAAAGGCGTCGCACCAAACATTACTATCTATTTATTTAGTATGCGCCTTTTTAGCAACATGATTCACTCACGAAAACCGATGCAACTTATCACTGACTCTGTTCGCCAAAAAGACAACTTGGTCGATTATTTTATCGACAATGTTGGCGATGTCGAAAAAGAAATCAACATGTTAGCTGAACAATATAACGATGCGAATCCAGAGAATTTGATCAACATTTATGAGATTAAGTGGCAAATGATCATGTATGCGCACGGAGCGGTATGCCTAACTCCCTTCATGGAGAGCACTTGGAATGAAGGCGATATGGTCACCTCGCCCGAAGATGCCCTACTTAAGCATTGGCAGCTTTTCAACACGCAGATGGTCAGCAAGTTTAGAATAGAAGACCAATGGGTGCTAAACCCAACTAGCCTAGAAGAGCTAATTTATGAAGTGCCCTGTGTATGGAAGTGCAATCAAGAACATCATTAATCCAGTGTTTTTATTTTCCTTGGTCGTAAGTTGATTTACTTAAAACAAAAATGCGCCGTTACAGAACCAACTGTAACGGCGCATTTTTATATCTATAGATCTTTAAACTGGAGCTTTGTCCAGCTTGTTAGCGACGTGCTTTACCGCGGTTTTGGTGAATCTTAAGCTTCGCTTTGATCTTACGTTTTTCTGATGAACGACTTTTACTGCGCCCACCGCGATCAGGGGCTACATCTTTTTCTAGGCTTGGTTCAAAGCCCTCTAACCACTCTTGAGGCAAGCGAGTATCAAGTAAGCGTTCAATGTCACCCAATAGGTACGCTTCATCCTGACTCATCAAAGAAATCGCTAAACCAGTATTACCTGCGCGGCCAGTACGTCCGATGCGGTGAACGTAATCTTCAGCTTTAAATGGCATGTCATAGTTCACAACTTGTTCTAGCTGCTGGATATCAATACCACGAGCTGCCACGTCGGTTGCAATCAACGCTCTCACCTTGCCTGATTTGAAATCGTCCAGTGCTTTTTGGCGCGCACCTTGGCTCTTATCACCATTGATTGATGCCGCTTTGATGCCGTCTAACTTAAGCTCTTTAACTAGAGCATCAGTGCCCTGCTTAGTTTTCGTGAACACCAACACTTGTTGCCAGTTTTTTGAGCCAATCAAATAGGCCAATAGTTCACTTTTACGCGATTTATCAACCGGATAAACCATCTGGGTAACGGTGTCAGCGGTGCTGTTTTTTGGCGTAACTTGAATTTCGCTTGGTGACTGCATCATTCGATGTGCAAGTGCTTTAATTTTATTGTCGAACGTCGCAGAGAAGAACAGGGTTTGACGCACTTCATTCATGCGAGAAAGAATACGTTTGATGTCAGGCATGAAACCCATATCTAACATACGGTCAGCTTCATCCATTACCAGTACTTCCGTTTGGCTCAACATGATGTTTCTAGTGAACATGTGATCAATAAGACGACCAGGCGTCGCGACCAGGATATCTGCACCACCGCGTAGGTTATCAGTTTGAACCTTCATGCTAACGCCGCCGTAAGCCACCACGACTTTAATGTCGGTGCCCTTTGCGTAGCTAGTTAAGTTATCGAAAACCTGTTGTGCCAATTCACGAGTTGGTACTAACACAAGCGCACGAACGAGCTTAGGGTTCGGAATAACATTGTCTTTTGTCTCGATTAATCTTTGAATAATCGGTAAACCAAACGCGGCCGTTTTACCTGTACCCGTTTGAGCACCAGCAAGTACATCTTTGCCTTCTAATACCAATGGAATCGCTTGTTCTTGAACACTGGTAGGAGCCGTAAAATTAAGCTCAGACAGCGTGGCAAGAAGATGCTCAGATAATCCTAGTTGGTTAAAAGATTTTGTAGATTCAGACATAGTATGATGCTCAAAGATTAAATAGGCGCGGATTGTAGCAAACCTGCATTACGCTGTTTACCTTTCCTTTTGATTTTTCTTCATTTGAAGCGCATTAAACTGCTTCGCTTCTTCTAAAACGTTGGGATAAAGCTCATTAAAGTGACACTGCAACGTATCGTAGTGACGTTCGAGGTCATCGTAACATGCCTCGAGCATACCGAGCTTAGGCCTTCTCAACGCCATTCGCTGCAATACCACCTCTATAGACGACATGTCTTGATAGCTCTCTAACCATCGATGCTCAGCCATTTTCTGATGAACCATAACGAAATTTTCTGGCCAGTGTGGCTCTTGATGTTCAAAGATCTGCTCATGGCTATCTAAACAAAAACGTTCTAATGTCTGCTGTGAAAACTGAGCCCAATGATTGGCTAAGCAGTGATCCCAAAACACATCGAGTGCGATAGGCGCAAAGCGTCGTGTTTGGTCTGAGAAAAGTGATTTTGCAGAACGAGATACATCATGACGATCAGTATAGCTATCAACAAATCGATGAAGCCTAATACCGTCAGAAAGGGAATCAGAATAGTGTTTATTAGGGTCGCCTTTAACAAAATCACCTAACAGGTTACCTGCTAAGTTACTGTTACAGTGCTTGGCGATGTGAAGGTGTGCGAGAAAGTTCATTGAACCTCATTAAAGTATCGAGAACTAAGTAACATGGTAAACGTACTCGTTTATCTTCGCGAACTTTAATGAGGATAGTTTTGGTATGACGTGTGAGCGAATACGATTTGCTCAGTTTAGAATTGTTTGCTTTGAGAAGCTTTAGCTAAGAAAACTTTTAGCTTTAAAACGTTTCAGTTGAAACTGAATTAAAGATCTTAAAAGCTTAGTTCGAAGACTTGAAAAGCTCTTCTGCTAACTGTTTCACTGTCTGCTCATAGTCAGACAAATCAATGCCAATTTCCATAGCATCTAACAACTCTAGACTTTCGTCATTATAAGATTGGTCACTCATTGTGCCCCCTCTATTCCTTGATGTGGACATGATGTCCGATTAACTAGTGCACCATCTTGGACTTATATTATGTCACTTTGATGAACGCACTCTACTCTACCCATTCCATATTCATAGCTTAAAGCTACTCGCGATCATTAACGCTTTTTTGCGCTAAAGGGGTATACGCGAACGACATATGTACTGCCACCTTACACCAAGTACAACAAATTACTCTATAAATTTTGAAACCGATCATGGTCAAACGTTTGCTGTGCTCAATTGAATGCTGACACGCCCCTTTGTGTAAATATTAATTTACAGTGGATGTTTTTAATTACAATAAGAATTGCATTTGGAATTAAACTCAATCAGAATACTTCAAAATCGAGATATTCTTTGGGTTTATGCGCTTAAGCTAGAAGAATTACAATGAAAACACACCCTAACGTAAAGAATTATATACAATGAATAAATCAAAGGTTTTTGGTAGTACTTTGATCATTGCAGGCACAACCATTGGTGCTGGCATGCTCGCTCTTCCACTTGCTTCTGCAGGTATTGGCTTTTCAACTTCACTTTTCTTGATGCTGGGTTTATGGGCGTTAATGGCTTTTACTGCGCTATTAATGGTAGAGCTTCACCAATTCGCAGAATCTGACGCTACCCTACACACGTTAGCTCATACCATTTTGGGGACAAAAGGAAAGTGGATTGCGAGCTTCGCGGTGATGTTTCTTTTCTACGCTCTGTGTGCGGCATACATAGCTGGCGGCGGTGCGCAATTTAACCAACGAATTTCGGATATCGCGGGTATCGAACTTAATGCTCAAATCACCACGCTTCTATTTACCCTATTAGTTGCCGGCGTTGTTACGATTGGTACACACAGTGTTGATAAAGTTAACCGCGTTTTGTTTGGCTTAAAGCTTATCGCGATGGTTTTGGTACTCAGCTTCCTAGCGCCAAACATTACCTCTCAATACTTAATGAGCATGCCTTTACAGCAAGGCCTTATTGTTGCGGCTATTCCGGTTGTGTTTACCTCTTTTGGTTTCCACGGCAGCATCCCATCAATTGTTCGATACCTAGATGGTGACGTTCGTTCTTTACGTAAGGTAATGATTATTGGCTCGGCACTGCCTCTGGTTATCTACGTTTTCTGGCAAAGTGTTACTTTGGGCGTGATTAGCCAAGAGCAGTTGTTGTCTGACACAAGCTTGGGCGCGCTATTAGTCTCGCTATCGCAAACGGTTCATCAATCCAACCTAAGCGTGATCGTCGGTGTGTTTGCAGACCTTGCACTGCTGACATCTTTTATTGGTGTGAGCTTGGGCTTATTTGAATTCATGGGCGACTCACTGAGCAAGAAACTAGGTAACGCAAAACGTGTTAAGACAGCTGCTATCACCTTCTTACCGCCACTGGGGTTTGCCTTATTTTACCCACAAGGCTTCATCATGGCTTTAGGCTACGCAGCCATTGCACTTTCAGTGCTCGCGATTCTGTTACCAACAGTGATGGTCTACAAGGTTCGTTACACTGATTTCTCTGTCAAACCACAATCTTCAGAAGCCAGTTACCAAGTGTTAGGCGGTAGCAAAGCGTTGTTTTTAGCAGGTAGCGTTGGCGTATTTATCATTGCGATTCAAGTTCTTATTTCAGTAGGGTTACTGCCTTCTTTAGGCTAATAAACCTATACAGAACTAATTTACTTGATTCAGATCTCATAAATGACATATCACTATCATTAATTTTCACAATTAGTCGATTTAAGTCACATTTTTATTGAGGTCGGTTATTTAGAGTCCACGGTAAAGGATTTACCGTGGAGTTTTTATGAAAGAAGTACAATTTCGAACGATAGACAAACTGTTTATTAAGATGTCGATCAACGACAAGTTTTGGGTCATTTTCTTAATCTTTTTTGCCGCTCTGGCAAGCCTAGCTGGACTGAACTACGTCAACAAAATGGAACACATTGACGTAACTGCAAAACAGCAGGTCGAGTATCAACTGCAAGGCATTTTATCAGCATCAGATTCCCCGGCATCTGTTCGCTCTGTTAGCCAGCAAACTCGCGCTCAACAAACCACTATTTCAAATAATGGTTCTGTGACTGCCACAGCACTCGCACAAGATGGCAACTACTACTCACTTACCGTTTCAACTAACGATATACAGAATCAAAAGCAGCAAGCACTGTACACTTTATTACTGAGCTTCTTGTGGTGTGTGCCTTTTGGTCTTTTCTGTTACTGGGTAGCGACTTTCCTAGGCGGCGCACTTTGGGTTCTTTATTCAACGACTCAAAAGATTGGTGATGGTGACTTAACATCACGCCTTGGCTTCCACCCTGGCCGTGATGAGTTCGGCACGATTGGTTGTGCGCTTGACCGTTCAATGGACACGCTTAGTGAGTTAGTCAACAACGTAAACCACAGTGCAGCAACGCTAAGCGAAACATCGGCTTCTTTCGAAACTGAGATGAAGCGCAGCGAAACACAAATCATGAGCCAAAATGCCTCTCTAGACTCTGTAGCGACAGCAATGGATCAGATGACAGCTTCGGCAAATGAAGTCTCTAACATCTCTGCACGCTCAACTGAACAAACAGAACAAGACGCGCAGCAAATCAACGATAGCCACGCGAAGGTTCAACAGGCAATCTCGGAAATCACCACCCTTTCTTCTTTGATTGAGCAAACCTCATCTTCTGTTACTAGCTTGAATGTGAATACGAGCCAAATTAACGAGGTCATCACGACGATCAATGCTATTTCAGAGCAAACTAACTTACTTGCTTTAAATGCCGCGATTGAAGCCGCTCGTGCGGGCGAGCAAGGCCGAGGTTTCGCTGTTGTTGCTGATGAAGTAAGAACACTGGCAAGCCGCACTCAGTCGGCTACTGTAGAAATCCAAGCGATGATTGAACGCTTACAGCAAGAGAGCCAAAATATCGCGAAGATCACCGAACAGACGGTTGACCAAGCGCAAACCAGTAGCCAGTTGATTTCAAACATTGGTCACGACGTAAACTCGATTGCAGATTCAGCTCAAGCACTAATGGACATGAGTATCCAAATCGCAACATCAGCCGATGAGCAAAGTAACGTTGCCAATACGATTGCAGCAGAGCTTAACGATATTCGAAGCCAATCCGATGTGATTAAAGACGTGGCTCAGAATTCTTCAAATGGCGTATCTAGGCTAACAGAAGCGTCGGTTTCTCTATCTCAGACATTGGCACGCTACCGAACTTAAGGATCAACTGGTGAACTAGCGGCGTGAATTGAAAACAAACTAATGAGGACTCGTAATGGGTCCTTTCTTTTTGGCTTTTGTTTAATAACATTACAAGAACCATGGTCAATAACGATGACATTATCAATTACCATGAAGCAAGTCGCAAAGGAGAGATTAAGAAGTGTCAGAACTGTCTAATATTCGAGCTTAGGAGTAATCTAATTGAACGGGTCTTTTTTCGCTTACCCCCTTGCTGCAGGTGACACATAATGAATAAAACAGAAACACCAAACACCGACGACATTACATGCCCTTTATGCCAACACGACGAGTATCTGCTTTCAGAAAGTGGAGAAAAGTTTACTTGTGCATCTTGCGGTTTCCACACCAAACAATTTAGTAAGGTAGTCAGCCTTCAACTAAGCTCTACCCCACCAAAGCTGCAGAATTCGATATACCACCATTTGAGCAGTGCTTGCCATTAATCCAAACTGAAATTTCTTCTAAACTGTAGATATCCTGAGCCGCGAGTTCTGCTGAGTCGGCTTCGGGATCTACGATTGCTTCATCAATACTCGGGCGTAATCGAAACGATTGGATACCCGCGCGAACACCAGCCTCAATCCCTTTCAACGTATCATCCACGTAGATGCACTCATTTGGCAGAAAGCCCATGTTCATGGCCGTGTACATGATTAGATCAGGCTCTGGCTTCCAGCTGTTAGCATCAAAAGCTGAGAACACTTTGCCTTTGAAGTCGTCTAGCATGCCTGTCATCGCCAATGAAGATTCAACCCTAGATTTCGGTGCATTGGAAGCAATACAAAACTCGATGTCTTGTTGTTTGAGGAATTCAATAAGTTCGATAGCGCCATCCATCGGTTTTAAATGACGCTGGAACAGTGCTTGTAATTCATTGCGATATAACGGCTCAAGTGTATCAATCGAGATAGATAACCCAAGACGTTCTTGTGTATCCATTAAGATGTCGGCTAGCTTCCCGCCTTGAAAGTGCGCATAGCAGTCGTTGACGTTTAGCTCCGCTCCAAAGCCAGTGAAAACGTTCACCAAAGCTTGGCAGCACAGCTTTTCACTATCGATAAGTGTTCCGTCACAATCGAAAATCACACATTTAGTCTGTTCTAACCGCATAGGTATCTCACTCAGATTGAATCCAAGTTTTATCCTATAGTGTTCTTTCAATGCGCGAGATGATTGAGGTAACAGTTTGCAGATACAGGCTTATTTCTCTTCGCGAAATATGGAGTTGATCACTTTATCGCTCAGCATAAGCAACAGTTTTCATTAAATTAACCCAGATTCTACGAAACCAAATACTGCGAGGTTTACATAAGCTACTCAATTTCAGGAGAAAATATAAATCACTACTTCCTAGCCGGATCGTGGTGAATAGATAAAGAAGCCAAGACGTATAGGCCACTCAGATAAAGCAACGGTTAGCTAACAACCGACTCTTCTAAGACCTTAGCTTCAAGCGAAGGTGAAGACGCATATTCTACAGTTCCAGTATCGGGGTACGAATCTCGGATAGCGACAAACTCGGATAAGTGTTTCAGTAGCAATTTAGTTAGCTGAGGATCAAACTGGTAGCCACACTCTCGCTCAAACAAATCGACCACCATATCTAACGGCCACGGTTCTTTGTAGCAACGTGCACTAAGCAGCGCATCAAACACATCGGCTACGGCAGTGATACGAGCAAACAGGTGTATTTCATCACCCACTTTTCCATTCGGGTATCCAGCACCATCCCAACGCTCGTGATGTTCGTTAGCAATGATTGCCGCGAGGTTGGTAATATCACCCGCTCCGCTCTTTAGTAAGTTATAGCCAGCCGTAGTATGAAGCTTCATCACCTCCCACTCTTGGTCGGTTAATTTCCCAGGTTTATCCAAGATTGATTCAGCGACTGAAATCTTACCCACATCGTGCATTGGGCTGATGATCTCAATCATCTCGACCTCGCGATGGCTCAAGCCACGATACTTAGCAAGCAGTGCAGACAACTTGGCTACACGCTTAACATGATTACCAGTTTCGCCAGAGCGGGTTTCAATTGCCTCTCCGAGAACATGAATCATATCCTTTTGGATATTCAAGGTCTGTTTCTGAAGCTTTAAGATTCGTTTGTTCTTATTCGCCAACTCTTTCTTTTGGCGCAGAGTGACAAATTGCATCAAGATGATCAGGCTCAAACCCGCAATCACCATCGACAGCCCCAATAACAACTGGAAGTTTTTGCGAATAAAGGATGAAGGCTCGTTAATGAAAACCGCTTCGTCAGGTAACGCGTTTCCACTAATCCCGTATCTCTTCATTGCAGGGTAATTGAATACAAAACGTTTGTTGTCTCCGGGAGTTAACGGTGTAGTAAAACCAAGTGGAAGGTATTTATCCAACGCATCGACGGCCTGTTCACCCATGCTTTGTGAGTGATTAACGTAACCACCGAGTACATCACCCGAAATATAGAACTGCCATAAAGCAAACACCGGAGCAGCACTCGCTTTTGACAACGTATCCGCAATCTCTTGGTAAGTGTGATAAACCCCTTGCTTTAACTCGGTGTTGTAATGACTGAGCAATACCGCATCGTCCGCAGAGATCCCTTCCAAAAATTGGCTCGTATGCTCCAGCGACAAGTCGCGAATTTCTACGAGATTGATATTTGAAAATTCAGCCATCATTTTGTTCATTTCTTTATGAATCAATTCAGACGTGACACTGTAATCATTTACAAAATAGAGATTCTTTAGATTAGGTCTTAATTTGGAGATCAGCTTAATATTAACGTCTATCTGATCGTTCTCGTAAAGCACAGTTGCTCTGTCAGACACCGCGTACATGTCGGTGCTGAAATCATTGATGCCGGCTGCAACGACAGGTGTGGAGCGATCAATCAAATTAGGCAGAGATTCAAGAAAATTGGCTGCGTTATCGTCCGTCGCAATTACGCCATCAAATTTATAACCTGCATACTTCGCACGTAAGTAGTTCGCGAGAGAGTCGTAATACTCTGGGCTGTGGACACGCTTTGAATCCAAATACTCTATTGAGAGTTTAACTTCGGTTTGAGACTGGCTGAACGCACTGTCTATCCCTTTTTGGAAGTCAGCTGTCCATTGATAAGAAGGTTCGTATGAGTGTAAAACTAGGATGCGTTTAATATCCCAGTCGTTAGCAAAACTGAGTGAAGAATAAGCGCTAACACATAATACAGCGATTGATATCAATAGCTTGTACATACAATACCCTTTAAATAAGACGGGGTATTGTACTTAGATTAACGCTTTGTCAAAGAATCTTTAGTTCTCGATCCATACTTTATCGCAAGAAGCATGATCTTGTGCCCAAAAATCGTGTAACTGCTTAGCAAAGTTGTTGATACTTTGACCATTTTCAGCAACGACATCCGAGATCAATAGGGAACCATCCGCTTCTGTGACGATAGCGCTCGCCACAACTTCACCGTTTTGAGTACCAATATATAATACATGATCGTCAGAAAGCATAATTTGGCTCAAGAACTCAAGCATGTGTGCCCTTTCGATTTCATCTTGGTAAACGCTTGCTTGGTTGAGTGAAAATAGCACGGTCAATTTATGGAAATCGACTTTATGCAGTTCATCAATTTGGGAAGGAGTTTGATCTTTTGCTAGGAGTTGGTATGTCTTGGATGGAAGTTTGCTTTGATAAAGTTCACGGCCGAGGAGGCTCTCTTTTGCGGGGTAAGCAATATCGAGCTGACTAAATAGCCATTGGTTTTTCTTGTGTGCAATTTCAGGTATTTCGTTATTCATTCTTTTAGTACCTACGGTTAGTATCCCCAAATATCGCAGTTATTTGGAAGACATACGGTCGGCTGAGGTGCCGAGCTACAAGCAGAGAGCATACAGAGCATGACCAAGGCCAACAAGTACTTTAAATGCTTCATATTTTTCATTATCCAACAACATCCTTTAAGAACTTAACGAAAAGCTCTACACTCGTATCCAAGCTTTCAATATCCTTATAGTAAACAGAACTATATAAATAAAAAGGACTTCTTATGAAAAAAGCCTTAATAGCAGCAGGTATCGTGACAATGTTAGCTGGCTGTTCGGACAACGAGGTTGGCGACGTCTCACTGGGTTTCTTCACAATGAAGGATATCAAGATGTCTTCATTAGATGACGATAAGATCGCGGGTGTTACCTGTCATATCGCATCAATCGAAGCAAACCTTAGCCTTTCTGATCCAAGTGATAGCTCTATATCTTGTCGTCAAACAGGTGAAATTACACCAGAAATGATTGCTCAAATAGACAAGAGTAAGTCTGGCGAAGTGGTATTCAAGCAATCGAAAAGTATCTTCTTTAAAACAATGAAGGTTCGTCGTATCTACGATGCAGAGAATCAGTCGCTGCTTTACTTGTCTTACACCACCAAAGAAACAGAAGGTAGCTTCAAACACAGCCTTTCAACTGTTCCACTATGGGGTACAGAGGCTTACGTTGATCCAGCGACGTTAGTACAGCCAACCGAGTAGTTTCAAACATATAGTTAGTTGAATCACCTGTACAGACATTGTGCAGGTGATTCAAAATGTAATAAAAATGAAAGAAACAGAAACAAAATGTGATATCATGCGGCAAAATTTTTTCACTGTATTTTTCATATGAAGTTTCCTGGACAGCGTAAATCTAAGCACTACTTTCCAACTCACGCACGTGATCCGTTGGTCAACCAAATTCAACAAACGCCTAAGCTTCACCGCGCAACGATTGTGGGTGTTGGCCAAACGATTGTTGATATCGAAGCCCGTGTTGACAACGAGTTCCTAGAAAAATACGAGCTGAGTAAAGGTCACTCACTGGTATTGGAAGAAAGTAAAGCAGATGCGCTGTATGAAGAGTTAGTTGAGCGCGGTTTGATCACGCATCAATATCCTGGCGATACTATCGGCAACACACTGCACAACTATTCCGTACTTGCGGACAGCAAATCTGTCCTGCTTGGCGTAATGTCTAAGAAGATTGAAGTTGGCTCATTTGGTTATCGTTACCTTTGCCGCACTTCTTCTCGTATGAATCTAAACCACCTTCAAACTGTTGATGGTCCAATTGGTCGTTGTTACACGCTGATTTCTGAAGATGGCGAACGTACGTTTGCAATCAACGAAGGCCACATGAACCAACTTCTTCCAGAAAGCATTCCTGAAAAGGTCTTCGAGAAAGCTTCTGCATTGGTTGTGTCGTCATACCTAATGCGTGGCAAACCTGAAGATCCGATGCCAAAAGCGGTACAAAAAGCGATTGAATACGCGAAAGCGCACAATGTGCCTGTTGTACTAACACTTGGTACTAAGTATGTGATCGAAGGCAACGCTGAATGGTGGCAAGAATACCTGAAAGAAAACGTAACCATCGTCGCGATGAACGAAGATGAAGGTGAAGCGCTAACGGGTGAAAAAGATCCTCTATTGGCTGCTAACAAGGCACTTGAGTGGGTTGACCTAGTTCTATGTACTGCAGGTCCTATTGGTCTATACATGGCAGGTTACACTGACGAACCAGCGAAACGCGAAACCACACTGCCATTATTACCGGGTAACATCCCTGAGTTCAATAAATACGAATTCAGCCGAGCGATGCGTAAGCAAGACTGTAAAGACCCAGTAAAAGTGTACTCTCACATTGGCCCTTACCTAGGTGGCCCACTTGAGATTAAGAATACCAATGGCGCTGGCGATGGTGCACTTTCAGCACTACTTCACGACATGGCAGCAAATAGCTACCACCACGTGAATGTACCAAACTCAGAGAAACACGAGCACACTTGCCTGACGTACTCTTCACTGTCTCAAATTTGTAAGTACGCAAACCGTGTGAGCTACGAAGTGTTGACTCAGCACTCTCCTCGCCTTTCTCGCGCACTACCTGAACGCGAAGATAGCTTAGAAGAAACATACTGGGATCGTTAATCGACTATATTAGGCAGTTACCTCTTAAAGGTTAACGCCAAGTGAGATTACCCATTCCTTAAAGGGCTGCTATATGCAGCCCTTTTTGTATACAACGCCAATATAACTGCAGCTCAAGGTAATCAGATCGAATATTTTGCTCGTTTAAGATTTGATCTCGCGCAATGACTCTTTAGATCTGTTATCTTCCAGCACATAATTCGTGTGGTTTGCCTTTACTTGGCAAATTTATACAGTACTATCGCCACGCAAACGTTTACGTACCACCTTTTCGGTTCTGATATAAGGATCAAATATGCTGTCTGATATTGATATTTGTCGCTCTACTCCCCTTAAAAACATCAGTGAGGTTGCCAAGCAAGCTGGCCTGCACCACAACGAACATCAGCCATTAGGGCAATTCAAATCAAAAGTGTCTCTCACATCACTTGAACGCCTCGCCAACCAACAAGATGGTAAATTAGTCGTAGTCACGGCGATCACACCGACACCTCTTGGTGAAGGCAAAACCGTCACTACTATCGGATTGGCACAAGGCCTCGCAAAGATTAACCAATCGGCCATGGCCTGCATTCGCCAGCCTTCAATGGGTCCGATATTTGGCGTAAAAGGCGGTGCTGCGGGTGGTGGTTACTCTCAAGTAGCCCCTATGGAACAATTAAACCTGCATCTGACAGGCGATATTCATGCTGTTACGGCCGCTCACAACCTCGCCTCTGCCGCCATTGACGCACGTTTGTATCATGAGCAGCGTGAAGGGTTAGAAGCCTTTGAAGCGCGCTCAGGCTTAAAAGCACTGGATATCGACCCAAGCAGAATCGTTTGGCGACGTGTACTTGACCACAATGATCGCGCATTACGCATGATCACGGTTGGCAAAAACGAAGCAGATAAAACAATTAACGGCTTTGAACGCGAAGATGGATTTGATATCTCAGCCGCTTCAGAGCTAATGGCCATTCTTGCTCTAGCCAATAACCTTCAAGATTTGAGAAAGCGTATCGGACGAGTGGTACTTGCTTACAACAAACAAGGCTTGCCGCTAATCGCAGATGACTTCAACGTTGCAGGCGCAATGACCGTAACCATGAAGGATTCTATTGAACCAACATTGATGCAAACCCTTGAAGGCGTCCCTACCCTAATTCACGCCGGGCCTTTCGCGAACATCGCACATGGTAACTCTTCAATTATTGCCGATAAGATAGCGTTAAAACTGAGTGACTTTGTTGTAACCGAAGGTGGTTTTGGCTCAGACATGGGTTTTGAGAAAGCATGCAACATAAAAGCGAAAGCGTCGAACAAAAAGCCCGATTGCGCTGTGGTTGTTGCAACATTACGTGGATTAAAGGCCAACTCTGGTTTATACGATTTGAGACCGGGCACTCCATTACCAGATTCAATTTTTAATGATGACCAAGACGCGCTAATTGCAGGCTTTGAGAACCTAAAATGGCACATCAACAACGTTAAGCAATACCAAGTGCCTACAGTTGTTGCGATTAACCGATTCCCACAAGACTCAGCGCAAGAGCTCGATGCTTTGAAGCAGATGATCACCGACTTCGATCCAAGCGTTAGCGTTGAAGTAAGCGAAGCATTTGGTCAAGGTGGCGAAGGGGCAACTCAACTGGCTCACGCTGTAGTAAAAGCTTGCCAAAAACAGAGTGAATTTAAGCCTTTGTATCACTCAGAGCAAAGCCTAGAAGAAAAGCTGATGGCAGTTGCTGAAGTTGGCTATGGCGCGGCAAGTATTTCGCTATCTCCACTGGCTAAAAAACAGCTGGCTGAATTCAAACTTCATGGCTATAGCGACCTATCGGTTTGTTTGGCAAAAACACCACTATCAATCTCGACAGAAGCACACATTAAAGGTGCACCAACCCAATTTGACGTGCCTGTTAGAGAACTAAAATTGTGTGCTGGTGCTAGCTTTATTTACGCGTTGTGCGGCAATCTGATGACCATGCCAGGCTTGCCTGACAAACCGGCATTCATGTCGTTAGATATTGATAGTAATGGAAATATCGTTGGCCTAAGCTAGCTGCCCTTAGTTAGATAATCGGCAATTAATCGCGATTAATTTAGCTTAGGTTTCGGAGCAGTGTTCTATATTGAGTAATCATTTACTAACGAAGTGATTGCTCAACAATCAAGCTTAAATGCAAAAAGTTGCACTTAAATCGTAGTTATATGCGAATCTTGTCTTAACTTCTCGGTCAAGATCACATTAAAAACCCTATAAAATATATAGTATTGCGCTGATTCTTTGAGGACAGTGATGAATACAAGTATAAAAAAACTAGTCAGCCAATTTCTATGTACCATCTTTGCCCTAGGACTAGTCCCTGCCCTCTACATCAATTCTGAACTTGACAGAATTGATGCTCAGCACACTCTAAATATTAAGCAGTCTAGCCAAAATCAAATCGAATACAGCTTTCATGAACTCGCTGTTATTGTTGAGCAAATCTCTAACTCTGTTCCTTCAATCGCCGACTCTCAAACACTACTCCGAGCGATTCGAGAACCTTCTATTATCCATAAAGAAACCCTGCAAGATCTTTGGGTGATGTTAGCTCGTGGCCAAAAATACTATTCTCAGCTTCGTTACCTCGATCTAGCTGGCAACGAAGTGTTTCGCGTTAATTATAAAGACAATCAAGCAATCGTGGTTCCAGATAGTGAACTGCAGAACAAGTCTTCGCGTGATTACTATGAGGTACTACAGCAATTAAAGATTGGTGAGATTAGCTCTCGCGGTATTGATCTTGAAGTCGAAAACGGAGAGATCGTTCGCCCTTTGATTCCAGCACTACGCATTATGACGCCAGTCGCTGAAAACAACCGCATTATTGGTTACTTCATCGCAAACCTGAACATGCTTGAGATTTATAAGCGCCTTCACTATCAAATTGGTGCATCTTCTGCTGTTCCTATTATTCTCAACAAAACCGGACACATAATCATGGGGCCGGATCCTACGGAATCTTTCGGACATGTAATTGAATCACGTTCAGAGCAGACTTACGCAAAGTTATACCCTGAGCTTTGGACTGCGATTCAAGACAAGACATCTTCGAGCTATTTCGATGGTGAGAACTGGTATTTTCATTCCGACATCAGCCCTAAAATCAAACAGTTTGAAGGCCCTATTTACATGGTTCTTCACATTGAAAATCAGCAGTTCAGCAGTCAATACCGACAAGAAAAACAAGCGATCGTCGTTCAGATCATCACCTTGTCTTTCTTGATTTCGATGATCTCCGCTGGCTTCGTATTGTGGAACAGCAACCACAAGAAGAACAGTATCGAGAGCCAACTTGCTAAGGCCGCAATGAATGGCATGTCTGCCTTGGTGATTACCGACAGAAACAACCGAATCATCAAAGTAAACCAAGAGTTCACCCGTGTGAGTGGCTACGAGTTAGAAGACGTAAAAGGCCGCCAACCGTCCATGTTTGCCTCTGGTCGCTACAACGAAGAGTTCTACATCAAGATGTGGAGCATCATCAAAGAGAAAGGCATGTGGGAAGGCGAAGTGGTTAATCGTCGTAAAGACGGGTCTTTGATCACGGAAATATTGCGAATCCAAACCATTAAAGACTCGAAAGACGTGATTCAGTTTTATGTCGCTTCATTTGTGGATATAAGTAAACACAAAGAGCTAGAAAACAAACTGAGAAACCTGAGTGAAAAAGATGCCTTAGCTGGGTGTTGGAACCGCCGTAAATTCGATCTTGAGCTGCGAGATGAGTGCTCTCGTGTTAATCGTTACCCTACTCGCGAACAGTCTTGTTTAGCGATTTTGGACATAGACCACTTCAAACGCATCAACGACAGATTTGGTCACGATTATGGAGATCGCGTCATTCAAACCGTTGCTCAAGTATTACAACGAGAGTGCCGAGAAACTGATTTTGTGGCTCGTATTGGTGGCGAAGAGTTTGGCGTTATTCTGCCTCATACCACAACAGAAGAAGCTGAGTATGTACTTAACAGATTGAGAATCGCAGTCAGTATTGAGCTCGATAACGTGGTGACGGTCAGTGGTGGAATTACCAACCTGACCAACGACCCTGCTCTTAACTACAAGTGCGCCGATTTAGCACTTTATGAAGCCAAAGCAGCAGGTCGAAACAGTGTGTGCCTGTTCCTAGACAGCGAAATGAGCGAAATCGCCTAACAGAAAATCAGTATTGTTCCGCTAGGCTATTAGTTTGGCGGTTTAACAACCCAATCCTTGCAATCAGCTTGGTGCAGGATAGAACTCTAGTTTGTTCCCCTCTACCACTAGAATACAATCCATGTTCGCAGCATGAGCAGCCTGCTTACCTAGGTTCGTATCTTCAAACACAACACACTGCTTTGGCTGCAAACCCATACCAAAACACGCATCTAAGAAAGTATCCGGATTTGGTTTGTGATTCTTAACGTCTGTTGCTGTCACGAGAATATCGAGCTTACTCAAGATCTCTGTCTTATCCAGTAACTGTTCGGCACTTTTACGTTGACTGCCCGTTCCGACTGCAATCTTCTTGTTACCCAGATGCTCTAACAACAGAGAGTGAGTACAAGGGATAACGTCTCCTTTGTCTTCGATAGCCGCAAACGACGCCATTTTAAACGTAGAAACCGCTTGTGGGTCGAGCGATAAACCGTATTTGCTGTTCACCTCACCGGCTATCTTATAACTCGGCATGCCACCTAAGCTATGCAGCCAAGACGCTTCAAAATGAAAGCCAAACTCTTCAGCCGTTCGCTCCCACGCCTTTACATGTGCAGGCATTGTATCGATCAACGTACCGTCCATATCAAAGATTAATCCTTCATATGCCGTTAAATCTATTTTCATCACTACTACCACTCTTAAATAAAGTTACTGATACCATAACCAATATTCAGTATCATGGCGCCATATTACCGTTCAAAA
Organism: Vibrio sp. 10N.261.51.A4; assembly: GCF_041471945.1. NCBI lineage: Bacteria > Pseudomonadati > Pseudomonadota > Gammaproteobacteria > Vibrionales > Vibrionaceae > Vibrio > Vibrio sp. 10N.261.51.A4. The sequence continues at coordinate 10,364 of NZ_JBFRPJ010000073.1, read as the reverse complement.
TGGATGTTTATGTTACAAATATCTAACTCTGTTTCGATTCAAGACTGGGAACTCCAGTTAACAGCGATCAGAGCACAAGGAGCCGGCGGTCAGAACGTCAATAAAGTATCGAGCGCGATACATTTACGTTTTGATATCAAGCACTCTACCCTACCTGACTTCTATAAAGAAAAGCTCCTCGCACACAAAGATAGCCGCATCACCAAAGACGGTGTGATTATCATTAAAGCGCAACAGTATAGAACTCAGGAACAAAACCGAGATGATGCTTTAGTGCGCTTGAAAGAATTGATCTTGGAAGCGACAAAGGTTCAAAAAGTAAGACGAGCAACTAAGCCGACGCGTGGCTCTCAGAAAAGACGTTTAGAAAGCAAAAAACAAAGAAGCACCACCAAACAGCTGCGTGGAAGAGTGAGCTGATGGCTTCATGCCCTCAGAGAACACATTACCCTAGAAGTATCTGTCAATTTGACTAACGAATCGATCTATTACGCTGTTTATTTGAAAGAAAGACTACTGCTTCTTTTTGACCGACAAAATCAGCTTGATCAACAACAGGCGCTCTTCGCTGGTCAGCAGACGACTGACCGCAGCTACATCTTCCGCTGTTACTTGTGATGCGCCAACAATATCAAGCACCACATCCAAATCCGTCACTTTTAAGGTTCTAGTGATTGAACGATACTGAGACATCTTGATGTCCGCCTCTCCGCGTTCAATCCTTTGATAGGTTTTTAAGCTCATTCCTGCACTCGAGGCTAACTTTTCTTGAGACAAGTTGGCTTGTTTCCTACGCTCAATCAGCGCCAATATTATGGGTTCTTGTGACATAAGCTCATCCTCAAAAGACAGTTATGTCCTAAATTCAGCAAGAAGCAGACCATATTGACTTGTGATGGTTTACATAAGCCATCAAAGCCATATTATTCGCTTGATAAAACCGTTACGTTTCATAAACCTTCACACTGATATCAGTTGTGAACGTACAGGCTAGGTAACTTGAGTATTCAAGTGTTGGGAAATAATAAAAATTGCATATTGCGAATAAGAAAGACGTCAAATTGGAAATTGCGAATCGCTATACATTGGCATTTCCTTGCATTAGTCACGCATTAGAATCAGACAATCCCCGCCCAGAAATTATTGCAATACAACATAAGCTACTCACGTACAAAGAGGTGTTGCTGCACGGGAACATGTTGGAAGGTAAGGAATTAAAGCAAGCTTTTTCTGCATTGAACGAAAATGAAAAAGGTGTGGCTCAAGGTGGGATTAAAAGCATCAATGCTGCGATAAAAGAGATGGATGAGATTCTAGAAAGATACAGCCGTAAAGCGGTTATCGAGCTGAGTAACTAGTTCTACAAGCAACTAACCAACTGCACACCTGCAAAAGTAAAAAATAAAAAGTCGACGCTATCTTTAAATAAAGCGTCGACTTGTTCAAAACATTGAAGATCTAACGTTTAACTGCTTTTCTAACACCAGCAATCAACATCAGCATCCCTAGCAAACCAAATGAAATACCTCCGCCACTGCTACCAGAGCCAGTTGACGCACTTGTCCCAGCAACAGCAACTCGTTTTGCCTCTGTCGCGGTAAACTGGAGAGTTTCCGTGCTATCATTTACCCCTTTAGTTACATCCGTAATCCAATCTTTATAATCATATACCTCTGTAAATACAGATGTTACGCCGATGTCATCACCGCAAGTAGTCGGCCCAAAACTCGTTATACCGACCTGTTCATATGTAGAGCCATTTTTCCAAAACACCGGACCACCAGAATCGCCTTGGCATGTACCCCCGTATAAGCCATTATTCGGTCCGTTACCGTTGAAACAAATTTGTTTATCAGTGACTAACGGACCGAAAACAGCTTTACAATTAAGAGTATCAACATATGTCAGGTCAACTTGTTGTAGCAATGTCGTACCATCAACATCAGTCTCGATGTCACCATGGCCAACTGCAACGAAATCATTCGCAGCATTAAGGTATGTATCAAATTGAGGGATAACAGTTTCAGCTGAGGATTGAAGGTTAAGAGAAGCTTCTAACTTTAAAATCGCAATATCATTTCTTAATAGTTGATTGATACTGTTTGAATAATCCGTTCGATAATACACCTCAGATACTCGTACTTTCTGGATGCTACCGTTAGGGAATAGAGAAGTATCTTCCAATTGAGGAACAACTACCGTGAAAAGTTGAGCATTCTCATCACCATAAATACAGTGTGCAGCAGTCAGTACATGATAGTTATCTAAAATTGTCGCACCACAGTAAGGGCCTGTTGAGTAAACACCGTCATAATCAATACGATCAATGAACAAGCTTGCCATCGAAGGAAATTCCGTGACTGAAGCGTCGCTACCATTCACAATATAGGGTGTTACACCCAAATCAGGAGTACTTTCGTCCGTGTTTTCCGTTGCCATAACACTTGATGTGTAAATTAATGGCGCTAAAAGCCCTAAAACGGCTTTACGAACCGGACTCATTGTATGGTTTACGTTCATAGTTAACTCCTTGTAACCCCTACTACTTATTTACAAAAATGATGAATCGTCACCATAACACGTCACAATCGTGATTATAGTAAGTATTTGTAACGATATCGCCACATATCTCATTTTATAAACGAATTTTAAGTAACCGTTGTTAGTGGGTAACGTTAAAAGCAATACGTTACCAAAGACATACGCTACCAAAATCAAAAAAGCCTACCGTTAGGCTTCCCAATAAAGAGAAGCAAACAATAGGCTTTCATTTAGCTTAGTGGTTTCTCTTAAAAGAGATTAGCCACGATAGTAACGCTGAGGTACGAATGGCATTTTTTCTACTGTCATTGGTAGCTTCTTGCCACGAACTTCAGCGAATACTTCAGTGCCAATAACCGCTAGGTCAGTACGAACGTAAGCCATAGAAACAGGCTTGCCCGCGTTAGGACCCGCAGTACCACTTGTTACAACGCCAATCTTGTTGTCTTCAGCATCGAACAGCTCAGCGCCTTCACGTACTGGTGCTTTAGTCTGACCAACAAGACCAACACGCTTGCGTTGAACGTCTTTAGTCGCGATTTGCTCAAGGATGATATCAGCGCCAGGGAAACCGCCTGCACGTTCACCGTCAGTACGACGCACTTTTTGGATACCCCATAAAAGGCTAGCTTCTACCGGCGTTGTTGTTGTATCTAGATCGTGACCGTACAGACATAGACCACACTCAAGACGAAGTGAGTCACGAGCACCAAGGCCAATCCACTCTACTTCTGCTTCTGATGTTAGTTTACGAGCAAGTGCTTCAGCGTGATCGTTCGGTACTGAGATTTCGTAGCCATCTTCACCGGTATAACCACTGCGGCTTACGATGCACTCTACGCCGTCGATATCGACTTTTTGAACATCCATGAACAGCATGTCTGCAACGCTTGGTTGGAAACGAGCCAGAACTTCAGACGCTTTCGGACCTTGAAGTGCTAATAGAGCGCGGTCATCAATCACTTCCATTTTTACGTCTGCAGGAAGGTGAGCCGTTAGGTGGTCGATATCTTGTGTCTTACAAGCTGCGTTCACAACAACAAATAGGTGATCGCCAAGGTTCGCAACCATCAGGTCATCCATGATGCCGCCCTGCTCGTTAGTAAAGAACGCGTAACGCTGCTTACCAGAAGGAAGGTCAATAATATCTACAGGAACCAAAGATTCTAAGACAGCAGCTGCATTTGCACCATGTAGACGAAGTTGCCCCATGTGAGAAACATCAAAAAGACCGGCAGCGTCACGAGTGTGTAAGTGCTCTTTCTTTACACCTAGTGGGTACTGAACTGGCATATCGTAGCCAGCGAAAGGGACCATTTTCGCACCCTCTTCAACGTGAAGTGCATGCAGTGGTGTTTTTAGTAGGTCTTGATTAGCGTGTTCTTGAGTCATTTTATTCTCCATGAAGCGTTGCAGGCTGTCCAAAATCGAGTCTGCCGCTTATATCTCTATTTAGAGTCGCCTCTAACGATACGGGTGAACGTTAGAAACAGTAGATAGTAAAAAGTGATGTCTTTTATATAGGCTTATATTGTTAGCGTTATAAATATGAATGACTGTACAAATCCTATACAACTCACTTTCTAAGAATTCACTTCAGTAAACTTCAATCAACATGAGTAAACCGTGTTCACTATAATAAACAAGCCTGAGTGAGTTTTACACCCTTAACAAGATTAAAACAGCTCAAAATGTGACATTTAACAATTTAAAAACAATTATTCGATACATACAAAAACGCGATATTGATGATTTTCACATCAATATCGCGTCATTTGACAAACGTTAGAAATAAAAGCAAACGTTTGCATTCACTATAAGAAATTCTAAGTTTGTTAACTTATTTTGCAGTCACCCACAAAATCAGCGCATCTTCTGCACTAGTAGAAATCAACATGTGGCCCATATTGGCATCGTAATACATGCTGTCGCCTTCGCTCATTGGTACGGGTTCGTAGAATTCTGAGTAGAACATCACATCACCGGAGATAATCATTAAGAACTCTTCACCATCGTGACGAACCCAATCATTATATTCTTCAAAAGTACGCGCTCTTACGCGGCTTTTGAACGGCATCATCTTCTTATTAGAAAGCTCAGTCGCAAGCAGTTCATGTTCGTAAGTCGGTGTTGGATGAGGTTTACCCTGGCCTGCCTTGGTTAAGTCTCGACGTCCTGTTGCGACTTTTTTCCTTGGAGGCTCAAAGAGTTGCGGCATATCAATTTGCAAACCCATCGCCAATTTTTGCATTGCTTGAAAGGTTGGCGAGATTTGTTCATTCTCGATTTTGCTGAGCGTAGAACGCGCCAAGCCAGTTCTTTGGCTTGCTTCTTCTAACGTAATCCCAAGCTTGCCGCGGATATCTTTAATACGCTGGCCTAGCCTAAGTGGTTCTATATTCTGGTCTAACGTTTCTTTCGCCAACGTTAAAGATGGGTACTCATCATAAATGTCTTCTGACATAGGTCCCTCATTATTTTCTTACTTCCTGTCTATTCATTTCATTGTTGCATGAAGCGCTTTGTTGATTAAAGAGCACACACAGAAATAAAGCGTGCTCCCTGTAGCAAAACGAGAAAAGTTGTTTCCTATTGGAAATTTTTGTTGAAAATTGATTTTATCAGAGCTATGTTATCGACTTGTTAGATGAAGAGATGCTACTTCAGCTTGCAGCAAATGATAGATTTAACATTTGTAAGAGCTGTTTTTTACCCGAACTTTTTGGGAAACAATTCGTGCTGCATTGACCCTACAACGATCGCTTAGACGCTGTAAGAGTATATTTATAACGCAATTCACGTTTATCTATACCTACATAGCGCAAACGATACCGATGCAGAAATCAACGTAAGACTTAATGGACTATAAAAACAATCACCATTAGCTTAATGAAAGGTCTCGACAATGAACGCTTACCAAAACCATAGCTTAGACAGTTTTTTCTCTACGAACCTATCTGCGACTGACGACGCAGTATTTGCTGGAATCCAAGCAGAGAACACTCGTCAAAACGAACAAATCGAACTTATTGCTTCTGAGAACATCGTTTCTAAAGCAGTAATGCAAGCTCAAGGCACTTGCCTAACCAACAAATACGCTGAGGGCTACCCAGGTCGTCGTTACTACGGCGGTTGTGAGCACGTAGATACAGTAGAAGCTATCGCAATCGAACGCGCTAAGCAGTTGTTCAAATGTGAATACGTAAACGTACAGCCTCACTCTGGCGCTCAAGCAAACGGCGCAGTTAAACTTGCCCTACTTCAACCTGGCGACACTATCCTAGGTATGTCTCTTGACGCTGGTGGTCACCTTACACACGGTGCACGTCCTGCAATGTCTGGTAAATGGTTCAACGCAGTTCAATACGGCGTAGACCGCGACACTCTTGAAATCGATTACGAAGCAGTTCGCGCTTTAGCTATCGAAAGCCAACCTAAAATGATTATTGCTGGTGGTAGTGCTATCCCACGCGTTATCGATTTCGCTAAGTTCCGTGAAATCGCTGACGAAGTTGGCGCAATCCTAATGGTCGATATGGCACACATCGCGGGTCTTATTGCGACAGGTGCTCACCCTAGCCCACTACCACACGCTCACGTTGTTACGACAACAACGCACAAGACACTTCGTGGCCCACGCGGCGGTATGATTCTGACTAACCACGAAGACATCAACAAAAAGATCAATTCTGCAGTGTTCCCTGGCCTACAAGGCGGCCCACTAATGCACGTTATCGCGGCTAAAGCAGTAGCATTTGGCGAAGCACTTGGCCCAGAATTTAATACTTATATTGATTCAGTGATCGACAACGCAAAAGTTCTTGCTGAAGTGTTGCAAACTCGCGGTTGTGACATTGTGACTGGCGGAACAGACACGCACCTAATGCTGGTTGACCTTCGCCCTAAGGGCTTGAAAGGTAACGTAACTGAAGAAGCATTAGAACGTGCAGGGATCACATGTAACAAAAATGGCATACCATTCGACACAGAGAAGCCTATGATTACTTCGGGTATTCGTTTAGGTACGCCAGCTGGAACCAGTCGTGGTTTTGGCACTGAAGAATTCAAACTTATCGGTGAATGGATCGGCGATGTACTTGATGGCTTAGTTGAAAGCCCTGAAGGCAACGCTGAAGTTGAGCAACGTGTTCGCAAGCAAGTTAAAGAGCTTTGCAAACGCTTCCCTCTTTATCGTTAAACCGTTTTTAAGATTTAAATTAAAACCTCATAAATTTTTGGAGAATAAGCAATGGACAATACACTAAAGTTTGCAGACAGCCACGAGTGGGTAAAAGACAACGGTGACGGTACTGTAACTATCGGTATTTCTGAGCACGCTCAAGAGATGCTAGGTGACGTTGTGTTTGTTGACCTGCCTGACACTGGAGACGAAATCGAAGCCGGCGAAAGCTTCTCTCTAGTTGAATCAGTGAAAGCAGCTTCTGATATCTACGCACCAATCTCTGGCGAAATCGTAGAAATCAACGAAGAATTAGAAGATAGCCCTGAGTTAATTAACGAAGAATCTTATGAAGGTGGTTGGATTGTTAAAGTGAAGATGTCTGATGCGTCTGAACTAGACAACCTTAAGGATGCGGAAGAATACCTAAGCTCTATCGAAGAAGACTAATAGGTTCCTCATTACGATAAAGCTGCTCTTTAGAGCAGCTTAATTTTAGGGGCTAGCTCACGGCTCCAAAGAGAAAGTAGAACATATCATGACTGAATTACTTCAAAGCCAATTACTAAAAGACTTGGGTACTCAAAACGAGTTTGTTGCTCGTCATAACGGCCCTAATAAAGCAGACCAGCAGAAAATGCTTGATGCGATCAACGCGACTAGCTTAGACGCACTGATCGACGAAACGGTTCCTGCACAAATCCGTCTTGAAAAACCAATGACACTTGCTGCGCCACTGAGCGAAATGGACATGCTGACCTCTCTTAAAGAGATCGCTAACCTAAACCAAGTGAAACGTACTTTCATTGGCCAAGGCTACTACAACACATTCACTCCAAACGTTATTCTACGTAACGTTTTAGAGAACCCAGGCTGGTACACAGCTTACACACCATACCAACCAGAGATTTCTCAAGGTCGTCTTGAATCTCTACTAAATTACCAACAAATGGTAATGGACCTAACCGGTATGGAAATCGCGAACGCATCCCTTCTTGATGAAGCGACAGCGGCTGGCGAAGCGATGACACTGTGTAAGCGTGCTGGTAAAAGCAAGAGCAAAGTATTCTTCGTTGCTGACGATGTTCACCCTCAAACACTAGAAGTTGTTAAAACTCGTGCTGAGTACATCGGTTTTGAAGTAATGGTTGGTGCTCTTGAAACACTTCCAGAGCAAGACGTATTTGGTGCGTTAGTTCAATACCCTGGTACAACAGGCGAAGTTCGTGATCTAACAGACATCATTGCGAAAGCTCAAGCAAACAAGACTCTTGTAACGGTTGCAACTGACCTACTTGCTTCTGCTCTACTTAAGCCAGCTGGCGAAATGGGCGCAGACGTAGTAATCGGTTCAGCGCAACGTTTCGGCGTTCCTATGGGTTACGGCGGTCCACACGCTGCATTCATGGGTACTCGTGAAAAGCATAAGCGTACAATGCCAGGTCGTGTAATCGGTGTTTCTATCGATACTCACGGTAACCAAGCGCTACGTATGGCAATGCAAACTCGTGAGCAACACATCCGCCGCGAGAAAGCGACATCGAACATCTGTACAGCTCAAGCACTTCTAGCAAACATGGCGTCTTTCTACGCGGTTTACCACGGTGCAGAAGGCCTACGTACTATCGCTCGTCGTACACACCACATGACAGCTATCCTAGCGGCTGGCCTGACTAAAGCGGGTTACGAGCTAACAAACAACAGCTTCTTCGATACCATCACAATCAACTCTGAAGAGAAGACAGATGCACTGTACGCGAAAGCACAAGCAGCAGACATCAACTTGCGCCTTCTTAAAGGTAAGATCGGTATCAGCTTAGATGAAACAACCACAGTCGACGACGTGAATGCCCTATTCGCTATCTTCGACGTAAAAGAAGACGTTCAAGCGCTATCTTCTGACATTGCATCAAATGAGTTTGCGGCAATTCCAGAAAACTGTCGTCGTGAATCAGAGTTCCTAACTCACCCAGTGTTCAACACGCACCACAGCGAAACGCAAATGATGCGTTACCTAAAACAGCTTGAGAACAAAGACTTCTCACTAACGCACGGCATGATCCCACTGGGCAGCTGTACGATGAAGCTGAACGCTGCTGCTGAGATGATTCCAGTAACATGGCCTGAGTTTGGTTCAATTCACCCATTCGCACCTCTAGAGCAAGCGGCGGGTTACACAGCACTAGCAAAAGATCTTAAAGAGAAGCTATGTGAAATCACCGGTTACGACGATTTCTCACTACAGCCTAACTCTGGAGCATCTGGCGAATACGCAGGTCTAATCGCGATTCAACGCTACCACGCAAGCCGCGGTGAAGGTCACCGTAACGTTTGTCTGATTCCAAGCTCGGCGCACGGTACTAACCCTGCAACAGCATCAATGGTTTCTATGAAGGTAGTGGTTGTTAAGTGTGATGAAGATGGCAACATCGACATGACAGACCTAGCAGCGAAAATCGAGAAGCACAAAGAAAACCTATCAAGCATCATGATCACTTACCCTTCTACGCACGGCGTATACGAAGAGCAAGTGAAAGAAGTGTGTGAACAAGTACACGCAGCGGGCGGTCAGGTTTACCTAGACGGCGCGAACATGAACGCTCAAGTAGGTCTAACTTCACCTGGCTTCATCGGTTCAGACGTATCTCACTTGAACCTACACAAAACATTCTGTATCCCACACGGTGGTGGCGGGCCGGGTATGGGTCCTATCGGTGTTAAATCGCACCTAGCACCTTTCCTACCAGGTCACATCGAAAACGGTGTACAAGGTTCTGACTACGCGGTATCAGCAGCAGATTTAGGCAGTGCTTCAATTCTACCTATCTCTTGGGCTTACATCGCGATGATGGGCGAACCTGGCCTAACAGACGCAACGAAAGTAGCGATTCTGAACGCGAACTACGTGATGGAGAAACTACGTCCTCACTACCCTGTTCTTTACCGTGGTACTAACGGCCGCGTAGCGCACGAATGTATTATCGATATTCGTCCGCTTAAAGAAGACACAGGCATCAGCGAAGAAGATATTGCTAAGCGTCTAATGGACTTCGGTTTCCACGCGCCTACGATGTCTTTCCCAGTAGCTGGCACACTAATGGTAGAGCCAACTGAATCAGAAGATTTAGAAGAGCTAGACCGTTTCTGTGAAGCGATGATCGCAATCCGTCACGAAATGGCAGCAGTAAAAGCGGGTGAATGGCCACTAGACAACAACCCTCTAGTGAACGCACCGCACACGCAAGTTGACCTTTCAGGCGCAGAGTGGGATCGCCCTTACTCTCGCGAACTTGGTTGTTTCCCATCTAAAGCAACGAAGAACTCTAAGTACTGGCCTACTGTTAACCGTGTAGACAACGTATACGGCGACCGTAACCTAATCTGTTCTTGCCCAAGCATCGACAACTACGAAGACTAATTCGTAGCGTGTCACATCACAATAAAGTTTGTGACTAGATTAATTAAGTCTGTGACCGCAATTAAGTTTGTGACGTAAACCATATAGAAAAGCGAACCGAATGGTTCGCTTTTTTCGTCGTTGTATCGGTCTCTTTGGCCACCGCGTTCAATTATGGACTAAAAGTACAAAAGGCTTGTACATCCGTTAGCTTGTCTCATGAGTCTTAGGTAAACGCCCCATGAA
>NZ_JBFRPJ010000072.1:0-31197 GCF_041471945.1 Vibrio sp. 10N.261.51.A4 | reverse complement strand
CTTAAACAATGCATCCGGACGCGGGATGGAGCAGTTTGGTAGCTCGTCGGGCTCATAACCCGAAGGTCGTCGGTTCAAATCCGGCTCCCGCAACCACATTACAGTTAAGCGCTATCTGTTGCCCAAGGCAGTAAGAGCAGCGATTAACTAATGCGATACTAGCTCAGTTGGTAGAGCGCAACCTTGCCAAGGTTGAGGTCATCGGTTCGAACCCGATGTATCGCTCCAGCTTTCTTCTAAAAAGCTATTAAGACTCTTTAAACCACCGTGTTTTTCTTTAGATCACAGAGTTTAAAGGCGACCACAAAGGTCACGCTCTTTCTTTAATGCTGCGAAGCATAATCCCCCCAAAAAGCAAATAATCCTCCATCATGGTGGATATTTTTTTGTCTTAAATTTTTCTTAGCAACTGGAATGCTAGTAAACATCAGGTCTCTGAAGCAGATACTTGAGGTTTTTCACATCTATAAACAGACTTATCCACAAAATGTTAGGTGTGGATAACTTGGTTGATAAAGTTATTTCAGTCTTAATTCTTTACCTATCCCTAAAAGATCTTTCTTGTTTTCAATATATTAGATGAATTACAGCGATCGTAACTTGTTGTTTTTTATCAAGTTGGATGCCTATCTTGGATTTAATAAAAGATCGTTAACTTGTTGTTTTTTGATCTTAATCATTTATCGGTACTGTGTTTAACTTTGCTCGGGTGTCGGAAGTTTACGAGAGTTCTGAATTTTTTCCACATTGTTAGAATTGAGAACAAGGTCAAACATTGTTCTAAAATTATGTGCAACGAGTTATCTTAAATATTGGACTATCGATGTGGGTGTCGCTGTCAATCGTTGATACCAAAAGGGCTAGGCGTCTCTTGGTAGTCCTTTCTCTACTATACGTATCAGTCTGTGCTTTTTGGTGGAGATTTTGCTGTTACTTTTTTGCACACAGCTATTTTTCTGCGTAGAGCTATCTTCTTGCACACTGCTAGCGTTGGGTAACTGCTGTAGTTGTTTATTCAAAGCCCACTCAATATGCACATCAAGCATTTCGTTTTTGCCTTGATGAGACTCCAGGGTTTCAATAATGCGTTGTTGAAATGGTGCATTGCCCATCGCAACAAAGATATTGCGTAACCACTGGGTGTGGCCGATACGTCTGATTGCTGAGCCTTCCATTTTCTTTAGGAAGGTTGCTTCGTCCCAACTTGAAAGTGAAACCAGATCGGCTTCTTGGAAATCTTCTCTGCGGTGAAAGTCTGTTTGCTCTGTGAGTTCGGCATGACGATTCCACGGGCAAACTAACTGACAATCATCGCAACCGTAGATACGGTTACCAATGGCATCTCTATACTCTTCAGGGATCACACCATCATATTCAATGGTTAAGTACGAAATACATTTGCGCGCATCAACCACGCCATCAGCAATAATGGCACCCGTTGGGCAAGAAGTGATACATGCGGTGCATTTGCCGCACTCATCAACACTGGGTTCATCCGTGGGAAGAGGGATGTTAACTAACAGCTCCCCTAGAAAGAACCAAGAGCCAGCGTCTTTATCAAGAATTAATGAGTGTTTACCTGTCCAGCCCAACCCTGCTTTTTGAGCGAGTGGTCTTTCCAAAATGGGCGCTGAATCGACGAAAGGGCGTGAGTCTAAACCCTCGACCTCTTTTTCAATTCTTTGTCCTAGCTTTTTCAACTGGTTACGGAACAATTTGTGATAGTCGCGGCCTAAAGAATAGCGGCTGATGTAGCCTTGAGTGGTATCGCTTAGGTTAGAGGCGAACTGAGCTTCTGGTGGTAGGTAGTTCATTCGAGCGCTGATCACTCGAATTGTGCCTGGGTGAAGTTCATCAGGACGTGCACGCATCATCCCATGTCGAGCCATCCAATCCATTTCGCCGTGGTTGCCTGCATCTAGCCATGCTTGAAGAGGGGCTTCGTGTTCACTTAAATCAACATCGCAGATGCCAACTTTTTGAAAGCCCAGCTCTTTTCCCCAGATTTTAATTTTTTCAGCAAGATGGTCTAGATTCATGGCTTATTTCTTATTTTCTCTGTTTTACAATTAGAGATAAGGCTAATTAAAATTAGGTTCGGCAAAAATGGGGGCGGATCTTAACGGATCTTAGTGGTGTTGACCAGAACAGACGCGTTTTGAGCAGTATTTTTCATAGAACTTACACTTGAGTGCTTGTCTCCCAAAAGCATCACGGTTTACTATTCTTGTTCTTTTGATTTTTATATAGTCAACGATCGATTTTTAGAGAACGTATTCATGAGCACGAAACAATTTACTTTGAAAGATGAACAAGCAACGATTCAACTAGGAACGGAGCTTTCTAATCTTTGCTCACAGCAGACGACTATTTATCTGCATGGTGATCTTGGCGCAGGCAAAACGACCTTTAGTCGTGGCTTTGTAAAAGCACTTGGCCATCAAGGAAATGTAAAAAGCCCAACGTATACTCTAGTTGAACCTTATCAACTTGCAGATTGGCAGGTGTACCACTTTGACCTTTATCGCCTAGCAGATCCTGAAGAGTTAGAGTTTATGGGAATTCGTGACTATTTTACGCCGGATGCTATCTGTTTGGTTGAGTGGCCTGAGAAAGGTTATGGGATGCTACCAGAAGCCGATTTGGATATTGATATTCGTTACCAAGACGATCACCGTATTGTTTCTTTAACCGCTAATAGTGAATACGGACAGCGCTTACTTAGTCAGTTGGAGTTATGTTGATTTCTAAACGCCTTATTTCAACAGTGGCCATGATGGCTGCTGTTTTTTCTATACTGTTTTCTTCACTTGTTTCTGCAAACTCACTGAAAAGTTTAAGGGTTTGGCCTTCTCCAGAAGAAACTCGTGTGGTTATCGACTTAAAATCAGAAGCGGACTTTAGCTATTTCACCCTGAGTAGCCCGAGTCGCTTAGTGGTTGATTTAAAAAATACCAGTCTTGCGACTAAGTTACCGGTCGAGGTGAAAGACAGCCCTGTTCTATCTAAGATTCGTAAGAGCTCACCGCCAGACAAAAACACCTATCGCTTGGTTTTTGAGTTAAAGAAGTCGTCTAAAGCAGAATTATTCAAACTGAGCCCGACCCCAGGTGGTCAGTATGGACACCGTTTGGTGATCGACTTACCTCATGGTGCGGCAAGTAAAGCGACATCGACACCGAGTAAGCCAACGGTAAGTAAGAACATTAATCAGGTTAAGCGCCAGAAAGATATTCTAATTGTGATTGATCCTGGCCACGGTGGTGAAGACCCAGGTTCGATTGGTCCTACGCGTAAATACGAAAAAGACGCGACTCTGAGTATTTCTAAGAAGTTAGCAGCTCAACTGAATGCGGTCCCGGGGATCAAAACTCGTATGACTCGTAATGCTGATTACTTTGTGAACCTGAATCGACGTGTTGCGATTGCTCGAGAGAATGAAGCTCACCTGTTGATCTCTATTCACGCCGACGCCTTTACGACGCCTCAACCAAGAGGTGGTTCAGTGTTTGTATTGAACACTCGACGCGCAAATACAGAGATCTCTCGTTGGATTGAGAATAAAGAGAAACAGTCTGAATTGCTTGGTGGTAGCGGTGCAGCGTTCACAAGCAATATTGATGATAAGAACGTAAACCAAACCCTGCTTGATTTGCAGTTTAGCCACTCTCAAAAAGAGGGCTACAAACTGGCAACGGCAATTCTGTCTGAAATGGGTAAGGTTGCGAAACTGCACAATAGCAAGCCGATTAACACCAGCTTAGCAGTATTACGTTCACCACAGATCCCATCAGTACTGGTAGAGACAGGTTTTATTTCGAATCCGACGGAAGAGAAGCTTCTTTTCCAACGTTCGCACCAAGATAAATTGGCACGAGCAGTGACTAAAGCGGTGGTTAAGTATTTGAAGGCTAACCCGCCTGAAGGGATTATCTTGTCTAACGCAACGTCATCAACGGGCAGCGTGAGCCAACATAAAGTCTCTCGTGGTGAGTCTTTGTCTGTGATTGCGAGCAAGTATGGTACGTCGACACAGACGTTGATGAAGTTCAACAATCTGAAATCGAGCAGCCTAGCAATTGGTCAAGTACTTAAGATTCCAGGCAATGCTTCAACTTCATCATCAAGCAGTGCGGTTAAAACGAAGACCATCACTCACACGGTTAAGTCTGGAGAGTACCTAGGTAAGATCGCCAGCCGCTATAAAGTGTCGGTGGCTGATATTAAACGTGAGAACCGTTTGAAATCAGAGACGGTGAGAGTAGGCCAAAAGTTACGTATTACGGTTGAAGTTAAAGATGTTCCTCTGCGCAAACACAAAGTTGCAAGAGGTGATTACCTTGGCAAGATAGCTTCGAAATACGGCGTGAGCGTCAACAGCATTCGCCAAGCGAATAAGCTAAGATCTGACAGTCTAGCTATCGGCCAAGTGTTGATTATTCCTCACAAGTAGTCTTGGGAATGCTAAACAGCTTCAGGTATATCAATGATAAAAAATAAGAACTAGTGCAAACGTAGCAGCGTTTCCATCAATGGCAGTAAGGTAGCTATAAATATGACGATCAAAATACTGCCAGCTCGGTTAGCTAACCAAATCGCAGCGGGTGAGGTGGTAGAAAGACCCGCTTCTGTTGTAAAAGAGTTGGTTGAGAACAGTTTGGATTCGGGTGCCACTCGTATCGATATTGATATCGAGAAAGGTGGCGCCAAGATGATCCGCGTTCGTGACAATGGTAAAGGCATCGTAAAAGATGAGCTTGCCTTGGCACTGAGTCGTCATGCTACCTCCAAAATCCACACTCTTGATGACCTAGAGGCGATCGTCAGCCTCGGTTTCCGTGGTGAAGCGCTGGCGAGTATTAGCTCGGTTGCGCGCTTGACCATGACTTCACGCCCTGCCACTCAAGATCAAGCTTGGGCAGCACACAGTGAAGGCCGTGATATGCAGGTGAAACTGCAGCCTGCGGCGCATCCTATTGGCACTTCGGTTGAGGTGTTGGACCTGTTCTTTAATACGCCAGCACGCCGCAAATTCTTACGCACCGAGAAAACTGAATTCACCCATATTGATGAGTTGCTTAAACGCATCGCATTGAGTCGTTTTGATGTGACGATCAACCTTCGTCATAACGGCAAGATGATTCGTCAGTACCGCGCTGCAAAAACACAAGTTCAAGCAGAAAAGCGAATCGCTGCGGTATGTGGCAATCCTTTTGTTCGTCATATGCTTAAGATCGAACTTGAGCATCAAGGCCTAAAACTTCATGGCTGGATCACCACGCCAGAAGGAGCAAGACAACAAAGCGACCTGCAATACTGCTATGTGAATGGTCGTATGATGCGTGACAAGCTGATCAATCATGCGATTCGTCAAAGCTACGAAACCAGCCTGCGTCCAGACCAATTCGCGACGTATGTGTTGTTCATTGAACTCGACCCACATCAGGTGGACGTGAATGTCCACCCTGCAAAACATGAAGTGCGTTTTCATCAAGCGCGCCTTGTGCATGACTTTATTTACCAAGCATTGAGTGATGGTTTAGCACAGAGCAAGCAGATCGATGCTGCACCAATCAATCAGTCGGCTTTTCATCAGTCAGAAGTGATTCATCATCAGCAAGATAGTACGAGCTCTGCAGTTGATGGTGTTGCAAGTTTCGCTGAGCCAGAAAGCGTAATGCCTAGCAGTTCGGATCAAACCCAAGTTTCGGATAGGGTGCGACACGCTATTGAGCAAACGCCTGCCTACCCGAGAAAAGCAGAATCAGAGCACGCTTTTGATAAGCCTCAACACAGCGTTAATGATGGTGGGCGACATTATGTTTCATCAATTAGCCCAAGCTCATCAACCAGTCCAAGTTCATTAGCTGGCCGAAGCTCGTCTGCTAGTGAAAGCAACTTTACAGGCTCTCCTCGCCAAGAGTGGATTGAGTCTCGACCTGAACCTAAAAAAGAGAAAGAGCCACACCAACATCATGGTGAACCCGCGCCATCTAAGCGAGAAGTGAAAGCCTATACAGAGCTTCTGAAAACGCCAGATTTTGATGAGCAAGTTGTACAGCCTTCACTTTCTCAAGAGCATGTGGCACCAGTAGAAACCAGAGACAACTTAGAAAATAAAGAAAATAAAGAAGCTAAGCCTGCTCAACAGAATCCTGTTCATTTAAAGCCAAGAGCACCTGTAACGGACTTGGGCAAAGCGGTCTCGATTGTGGAACGTCAGTATCTGGTAATGGGCAATAAGAACGGCAGTGTGCTGGTTTCCTTAGCTAAGGCTGAGTTATTGCGTGTTGTTGGTCAGCTTGATACTCGAGGTGGTGCGTTAAAAAGCCAACCACTATTGGTGCCTTTATCGATTAAGCTGGGTAGTGAACTTGTCGAAGTTGCTAAGGCGCTGAGTCAAACTCTGGCATTACTGGGGATTGAGCTTAAGGCGCGAAACAGCGAGGCGGTAATGGTGATGGGCGTGCCTTCTCCTTTAAGGCAGCAAAACTTACAAATTTTGATCCCAGATCTGTTATCTTACGCGGCTTCAATAAATGCCCAGGGTGCAGTGAAGCAACCTAATGACATGTTGTCAGCTTTGGTTAACTGGATCGGGATTCAAACCGCACAAGTAAAAAGCGACTACACTTTATCTGAAGCGGTTCAACTAGTTGGGGAACTAGAACAACTTTGGCATGGTCTACTTCCATTAGATGATCCAGAGTTTGTTAATCCTATCGACTTTTCAGCGACTATAGCCGCGTTTACGGTTTAATTTTTTCGCGACGACCTTTGTCTTTTTAGCTGAATACGTCGCGACACAAAGCCCTTTGCTAAAAAGCGCTAAAACAGAGAAGCAAATACAAAATATCATGACTGAAAAATTACCTTTAGCGTTGTTTTTAATGGGCCCAACGGCGTCAGGAAAAACAGATTTAGCTATCCGCTTACGTCAGAAATACCCTGTAGAGATCATCAGCGTCGATTCGGCATTGATCTACAAAGACATGGATATTGGTACCGCTAAACCGGATGCGGAAGAGCTTGAGCTCGCGCCTCATCGCTTGATTGATATTTTGGATCCAAGCGAAGCGTATTCTGCGGCAGATTTTCGTCGTGATGCGATCAATGAAATGAATAAGATTGTAGCGGAAGGCAAAATCCCGTTACTTGTTGGTGGCACAATGCTGTACTACAAAGCATTGTTGGAAGGTTTATCGCCATTACCAGCCGCGGATCAAGAGATTCGTAAGCAGATTGAAGCGGAATCTATCGAACAAGGTTGGCAGGCATTGCACGATCAATTAAGAGAGATAGATCCCGTATCCGCTGAAAGAATACACCCAAATGATCCACAAAGGCTTTCAAGGGCATTGGAAGTTTACCGAATTTCGGGTAAAACATTAACAGAGCTAACTCAAACGAAAGGCGATAGCCTGCCATTTCGTGTAAAACAATTTGCAATAGCTCCCAAGGAAAGGACTGAACTCCATCGCCGCATTGAGCTGCGTTTCGAGAAGATGATAGAAGCTGGGTTTGAAGATGAAATGAAGGCGTTGTACGCGAGAGAAGATCTTCACCCTGAACTGCCATCGATCCGATGCGTTGGTTATAGGCAGATGTGGGATTATTTAGACGGTAATTGTGATTTAGACGAAGCGGTTTTCCGTGGTGTCTGTGCAACCCGTCAGTTGGCCAAGCGACAAATCACCTGGTTGCGCAGTTGGGATGATTTAACTTGGTTAGATAGCGAAAACATTGATCAAGCGTTAGAAACTCTTTCAGATGCAATAGCATCTGATTAGTATTGCTGTGTATAATGTGATCGCTTTTGCGTGAATATACTCTGGAAAGGATCCGTTATTGAGGCTTTTAAAAATCACAGCCTTTCAATAACAACGGAGTTTTTTTATTCATTTAGCTCAGATGCAAAGGCCGCACCTTTTTGTGCACCACTAGCTAAATAATTACAACAAAATACAAATAAGGAAAATAAAATGGCTAAGGGGCAATCGCTACAAGACCCATTCCTAAATGCACTCCGTCGTGAGCGCATTCCAGTCTCTATCTATCTTGTTAACGGCATTAAGCTGCAAGGTCAGATCGAGTCTTTCGATCAATTCGTGATCTTATTGAAGAACACAGTAAACCAAATGGTTTACAAGCATGCGATTTCTACTGTGGTACCTGCTCGCGCAGTTAGTCACCACAGCGGCGAGCAACGCACGCCATCTGATCGTCCAGAGAAGACTGAAGATTAATCGTTCAATTTGTACAGCTTGCGCTGTAATAAGGAGTTGGTTGCTTGTTTGACCGTTATGAATCCGGCGAGCGAGCCGTACTTGTTCATATCAACTTCACGCAAGAGGGAGAATGGGAAGATCTAAGCGAATGTGAAATGCTGGTCTCCTCAGCGGGGGTAGAAACGCTACAAGTGATTACTGGTAGCCGACAATCCCCACTCCCTAAATACTACGTTGGAGAAGGTAAAGCCCTAGAAATCGCACAAGCTGTTCAGCTGACCGGTGCTGAAATTGTGATTTTTAACCACTCCCTCTCTCCTGCCCAAGAGCGCAACCTCGAGCAATTGTGTAAATGTCGTGTGATTGATCGCACGGGTTTGATCTTAGATATTTTTGCACAACGTGCGCGAACTCATGAAGGTAAGCTACAAGTTGAGCTCGCTCAGCTTCGTCATATCTCTACCCGATTGATTCGTGGTTGGACTCACCTTGAAAGGCAGAAAGGTGGTATTGGTCTTCGTGGTCCAGGTGAAACTCAACTGGAAACCGATCGACGTTTGTTGCGTGACCGTATAAAGGCAATACTACGTCGTTTAGCGAAAGTTGCTAAACAGCGTGAACAAGGACGACGTGCTCGTAATCGAGCTGAAATCCCAACAATTTCTTTGGTTGGTTATACCAACGCAGGGAAATCAACACTTTTCAATCGCATCACAAGTGCTGGTGTTTATGCGGCAGACCAACTGTTTGCAACCCTAGACCCAACACTACGTAAGATTGATTTGGCAGATGTCGGGCCTGCAATTCTCGCAGATACCGTAGGTTTTATCCGTCATCTACCACACGACTTGGTCGCTGCGTTCAAGGCAACATTACAAGAGACGCAGGAAGCTGACATTTTGTTACATGTTGTTGATGCCAGTGATGACCGCTTTCGTGAGAACATTCAGGCTGTTCATGAAGTATTAGAAGAAATCGATGCTCATGAAGTGCCAACCCTTGTAGTCATGAACAAAATTGACTGCATGGAAGACCAAAAACCTCGAATTGAAAGAGACGAAGAGGGCGCACCTCGCGCTGTTTGGGTTTCTGCAATGGAAGGAGAAGGTATTGAGCTACTGTTTGAAGCTTTAACTGAGCGTTTAGCTAGCCAGATGGTTCAATTCCGGTTGTGTATTCCACATCAACATCAGGGTCGCATTCGCAGCTTATTCTTCGAGATGAAATGTATTCAGCAGGAAGAGTATGATGAAAATGGTAACTTGTTGATAGATATCCGAATGCAACAAATAGATTGGTCTAAACTTGAAAAAAGAGAAGGGGCGCTCTTAGGTGACTTTATCGTTACCAAAGAGACTGCTACAGTATAACGTCATATCAAATGATGGAGCTTTCTAATGGCGTGGAATGAGCCTGGAAATAACAACAACGGCGATAATAACGGCCGCGATAATGACCCTTGGGGTAATAAAAATAATCGCGGCGGCCGAGATCAAGGACCGCCAGATCTAGACGAAGTGTTTAGTAAACTAAGTCAAAAGTTAGGTGGCAAGTTTGGTAAAAAGGGTGGCAACGGTAACGGGCCATCTATTGGTGGTGGCGGTGCAATTGGCTTTGGTGTCATTGCCGTTATTGCTATTGCTATCTGGTTCTTCGCTGGTTTCTACACCGTTGGCGAAGCAGAAAGAGCAGTAGTACTTCGACTGGGTCAGTTCGACCGTATAGAAGAACCTGGTCTTAACTGGCACCCACGCTTCATCGATGAAATCAGTGATGAGCAACTAGTAAACGTTCAAGCGATTCGTTCTCTACGTGCTGCTGGCACGATGCTAACGAAAGATGAAAACGTTGTGACCGTTGAAATGGGTGTTCAATACCGTGTTTCTGACCCATACAAGTACTTGTATCGTGTAACGAATGCAGACGACAGTTTACGTCAAGCAACCGATTCCGCGCTTCGTGCGGTAATTGGTGACTCACTAATGGATAGTATCCTGACAAGTGGTCGTCAGCAGATTCGTCAAAGCACTCAAGAAACGTTGAACCGTATTATTGATAGCTACGATATGGGTATTCTGATTGTTGATGTGAACTTCCAGTCAGCACGTCCACCTGAGCAAGTGAAAGATGCATTTGATGATGCTATCGCGGCTCGTGAGGATGAAGAGCGTTTCGAGCGTGAAGCTGAAGCTTACCGAAATGACATTCTTCCAAAAGCAACAGGTCGTGCTGAGCGTTTGAAGAAAGAAGCGGTGGGTTACTCAGAGCGCACAGTTAATGGTGCTCTAGGTCAAGTTGCTCAATTCGAGAAACTGCTACCTGAATACCAAGCTGCTCCTGAAGTAACACGTAACCGTATGTACCTAGATACAATGGAAAAAGTGTACTCAAGCACATCGAAAGTCCTGATTGATTCTGAATCAAGCGGTAACTTGCTATACCTACCAATTGATAAGCTAGGCGCACAAGGTGGTTCTCAGTCGGGCTCTCGCCCTGCAAAAGCATCATCAACTTACGATCAAATTGAGTTAGAAACTCAAGCGGATCCAAAGCCTAGCACTCAAACTCGTTCAGACAGTTCACGCCAAGGGAGATACTAATAATGCGTAAATTAATGATCCCTGTATTAGTTGTGACGATTGCCCTTCTATTGATGTCAGTGTTTGTGATTCAAGAAGGTGAGCGTGGCATGGTAATTCGTTTTGGTCGAGTTCTCGATGACAACGGCGTATCACGAATCTATGAACCAGGTCTGCACTTTAAACTACCGATGTTTGATCGCGTAAAAGTACTTGATGCTCGTATTCAAACGATGGATGGCCGTTCTGACCGTTTCGTAACATCAGAGAAAAAAGACGTTCTAATTGATACTTACGCAAAATGGCGTATTGCTGATTTTGGACGTTTCTATCTGAGTACCGGTGGCGGTAATATCATGACGGCAGAAGCACTTCTTGAGCGTAAAGTGACAGATGTTCTTCGTTCTGAAATTGGTTCTCGTGAAATTAAGCAGATCGTGTCAGGCCCTCGTAACAAGGACATCCTGCCAGACTCTGCTGATAGCGAAGTCGTCACAACGGTAGCGGCTGCAGAAGCACTAGAAGTTGATGGCGAACGCGATAAGATCATGGAAAACGTTTTGTCTGGAACGGCAGAAAGTGCGATGGCTGATTTAGGTGTTGAAGTTGTTGATTTTCGTATGAAGAAGATTAACCTTCCTGACGAAATCAGTGAATCTATCTACCGCCGTATGCGTGCAGAACGTGAATCGGTTGCTCGTAGACACCGTTCTCAAGGTCGTGAGAAAGCGGAAGTTATCCGTGCTCAAGCTGAGCTAGAAGTGGCAACAGTTCTTGCTGAAGCTGACCGTACAGCTCGAATCACTCGTGGTGATGCGGATGCAGAAGCAGCGAAGATCTACTCTGATGCGTTCAGCAAAGATCCTGAGTTCTACGGCTTCATGCGTTCATTGCAAGCTTATGAGACATCATTTAGCGATAAGAGCGACATTCTAGTACTGGATCCGAAGACTGACTTCTTCCAATACATGAATCAAGCAAGCGGCGCTCCAGCAAAATAAGCTGATGCGTTAGCGAATGCTTAGCTTAATAAGCAAAATACGTTAAAACTTAAAAGGCTCCCATTGTGGGAGCCTTTTTGTTTTCTATGACTTCTTTCAGGAGGAGACATGTTTGTGGATTCACTATTGGGGCGCGAGGGAAGGCGCTTAACAGAGTGGTACTTATAAACAGATTAGTACTTATAGAAACTAACGGTAGGTCATGAAAGCGATAACCGCTCCAGCCACCACAAGACAGCCTCCAATGCGGCGCAGTTGCGTGTCTGGTTGCTCGCTCAGTTGCGCGACCATGTTTCTCCAGCCATTGGGTGCAATCAAGGGGCCGAGCCCTTCCACAATAAGTACGAGCCCAATAGCGAGCCAAATTGATTGAGACATGGTTCTGCCTTTTGTCTGTAAAAAAGCAATGATATCAGTATCTTTACACATCTGCCCCCAGTTATGGCTGGTTTATTTTTGTACAGCGTTAACGTTTATGAACAAAAAGTGACTGCAAGAAGTGTGATTCAGTGCTAGAATCCATTTTTAATTAGCAACAGAAATTGGAAAGATGGGAAATAACGTAGTCGTTCTAGGCACCCAATGGGGTGATGAAGGTAAAGGTAAAATCGTTGACCTTTTAACTGAAGATGCAAAATACGTGGTTCGCTACCAAGGCGGTCACAATGCAGGTCACACACTTGTAATTGACGGTGAAAAAACCGTTCTTCACTTAATTCCATCAGGCATCCTACGTAATAACGTTAAATGTGTTATTGGTAACGGTGTAGTATTATCGCCTGACGCACTTCTAAAAGAAATGAAGCCTCTTGAAGATCGCGGTATTCCAGTACGTGAACGTCTTTTCATCTCTGAAGCTTGTCCTCTAATTCTTCCGTACCACATTGCAATCGACAACGCGCGTGAAATCGCTCGTGGCGCTAAAGCTATCGGTACAACGGGTCGTGGTATCGGTCCTGCTTACGAAGATAAAGTTGCTCGTCGCGGTCTACGCGTTGGCGACCTTTTCGATAAAGAAGCATTTGCTGAGAAGCTAAAAGAAGTGATGGAATTCCACAACTTCCAACTAGAGCACTTCTACAAAGCTGAAACAGTAAGCTACGAAGAAGTTCTTGAGCAAGCGATGAGCTACGCAGATATGTTAACTGCGATGGTTATCGACGTAACTGACGAACTAGACGCAGCACGTAAGCGCGGCGACAAGATCATGTTCGAAGGTGCTCAAGGTACGCTACTAGATATCGACCACGGTACTTACCCATACGTAACGTCTTCTAACACGACTGCTGGTGGTGTTGCTGCAGGTTCTGGTTTCGGTCCTCGTCACATCGGTTACATCCTTGGTATTACTAAGGCTTACTGTACTCGTGTTGGTTCAGGTCCATTCCCTACTGAGCTATACGATGGCCTTGAGAAGCAAGACCCAGTTGGTAAACACCTAGGCGATGTTGGTCACGAGTTTGGCGCAACAACTGGTCGTCTACGTCGTACTGGTTGGTTCGATGCTGTTGCGATGCGTCGTGCAATCCAAATCAACTCTCTATCTGGTATGTGTCTAACTAAACTAGACGTTCTAGATGGCCTAGAAGAACTAAAAATCTGTACTGGTTACAAGATGAAAGATGGTTCTATCCTAGAAGTTTCTCCAATGGCTGCTGAGTCATTCGAAGAAGCGACGCCAATCTACGAAACAATGCCTGGTTGGTCTGAAAACACATTTGGTGCTAAATCTATCGACGCGCTTCCACAAGCTGCTCTAGATTACATCAAGCGTATCGAAGACCTAACTGGCGTTCCAATTGATATCGTATCAACTGGCCCAGATCGTAACGAAACTATCATCAAGGTTCACCCATACGGCGCATAATGCCTGCTGAGTGATTACCAGGCACGAACAGTGCTTTGATAATAAAATAGTTTTCTAAAAGCCGACTTTATTAAGTCGGCTTTTTAATACCTGCAATTTAGCCGTTCACTCTTTGATGGTGATCTTTTAAGCGTCATCAGGCAAAATATTGCCCATTAGCGGCAAGTTTTGTCTAAAGCCGTCGGGGTTATTGCCGATACAGATATCATGGAAAGTGAAGTTCACCCTGTTTTGTGCGTGTAGAAACCCTCTGCATTCCTCAATAGATAACTTTAGCGACAGATAATAGAGTGCAGGTATGAAGCTACGAATTGTGGCAGCTTCATTAATAATGGCGCTGAGCTCACCCTTGAGTCATGCTAATTTGGCTGATGTGGGAGAGCCCGTTCCAATATATACAGAAGCTGAACTGATTAATTTAATCGAAAATAATCAACATCTAGAGCGAGTGAAAGCTGATAAGTGCCAGTTAGTTGAAGATATCGTTGCTCGCGCAACGCGTATTAGCTTGCCTTCTTATGAGTTTTTATACGGTGATATGTTGGCTTGGGGTGTGTGTGTTCCACAAGATGTAGAGCTTGGCCTTTACTATATGGAGAACGCGGCACATCAAGGTTTACCCGCTGCATTAGAGCAGTTAGGTCGTTATTACTCTCGTGGTACTTTGGTACAACAAGATCAAGAGCGTGCGATTCCGTATCTACGTGAAGCGGCCTCTATGGGTAACTTAAGTGCGAGCATTCACTTAGCGGAACTCTTGTTACGTGACTACGGTAGCCCATTGGATTATGAAGATGCTTACCGTTGGTTGTATAACTCGGTAACCGCAGACCAAAGACAACACAGACGTATCACTGTGCTTCGTAGCGGTCTGGAACAGAGAATGCCAGACAATATTATTGCTCGAGCAAAGCGTCGAGACGTGTTCTGGTAATACCGAACAAAAAACCTGTAATGATCCCTGCACTCATTGTTACAGGAAACAAGACTTAAAAAGCCCCGCCTAATTTAGTTAGTGCGGGGCTTTTTACGTTTAGGAGGTCATGCTATTCGATTGCGAGTTTATTGAACCACCTCACCAGACTCAATCACCGTTTCACGAACAACCTTAGTGAAATCGAGTGCTTCTTGACGAATCTTATCTTCGTCTACCGTTAGCATGTCGCGATCTTGCATGATGATCTTGCCATCAACGATGGAGTGACGAACATTGCCTGAGTTAGCTGAGTACACCAGTGCTGAGTATGGGTTGTAGACTGGAACCATGTTT
The DNA here is from genome assembly GCF_041471945.1 of Vibrio sp. 10N.261.51.A4. Classification (NCBI taxonomy): domain Bacteria; kingdom Pseudomonadati; phylum Pseudomonadota; class Gammaproteobacteria; order Vibrionales; family Vibrionaceae; genus Vibrio; species Vibrio sp. 10N.261.51.A4. The sequence continues at coordinate 16,252 of NZ_JBFRPJ010000072.1, read as the reverse complement.
GGCGCCTTAGTATCGATCACTATGATGTCAGCCAGTTTGCCTGCTTCAAGAGAGCCGATCTTATCTTCCATGTGCAGCGCTTTTGCTGCGCCAATGGTCGCCATGTCGATCACTTTGATCGGCGGCATCGCAGCACGATCTTTGTTAACTAACTTGTGAACCTTAGCGACTTGGTTGAATTCATCAATGGTGCTCAGTGTGTTACCAGACATTGGACCATCGGTACCTAAACCGATACGCACGTTTTCGTCATACATCTTAAGCGCAGGTGATACGCCTTTTGCTGACTTGATGTTAGCACTCATGTTATGAGCCACGCCCATATCCGATTTCTTCACCAGTTCGATATCATGATCGTCAACAAGGATCATGTGTGCACCCACCAAGTTCTTGTTGAGTGCGCCAATGCTGTCCATGTATTGAACCGGGGACAATCCATCAGAACGCTCTGCGATTTTCTCTTCTTCACGGTGTGATTCTGCAAGGTGAATCATTACTGGAACATCTAATTCTAGGGATAGTTTAGATATTTTCTGAAGGATCTCTGTGGTGTTGGTGTAAGGCGCATGCGGGGCAAACGCTGGTGTGATGCGTGGGTGATCTTTGTATTCTTCAATGAAGTTCAACGCGTACTTAATGCCTTCTTCTGCGTTGGCAGCGTCGGCGACTGGGAACTTAATCACCGTTTCACCTAGGATGGCACGCATACCGATCTTATCGACGGTTTTTGCGACTTCATCTTCGAAGTAGTACATGTCGGCGTAAGTGGTCACACCGCCTTTCACCATTTCAACGTTACCTAGGTTGGCACCAATGCGTACCATGTCTCGCGATACTAGCTTCTTCTCTAGCGGAAAGATGTAACGGTGCAGGCGATCTGGCACATCATCGGCTAACGAACGGAAAACTGTCATTGATACATGAGTATGAGTATTGATGAGACCCGGCATAACGATATCGCCATCAACGTCTAACACTTGCTTAGCTTGGTACTGCTTTTCTAGTGAAGGATCTCCAACCGCAATGATTTTGTTGTCTTTGACGACAACAGTACCGCTTTCATAAACCGTTTTGTCTTGGTTCATGGTTAGAACCATCGCATCGGTAATCATCAGGTCAGCCTTTTCCATTGCCGAACTTGCGAATGGGAACAGCGCTAGGCTCGCCATAGCTGAAGCCAATAAAGTGCGTTTTAGTTTCATATCATACCCAGAACAGGAGTTGGTAAAGTGCGTGGATAATAGTGTATTTCATTCATGGCGCAAACGTTTGTTTTATCGTTTGCTTGAAATTTTGATGATAATCCACGTCTATGAAGCGATGTTTCACAAAGTGAAGATATGTATCAATCTGAGGTTATTTGAGTGTTTTCTAAAGCATATCTGTAGCTTACCCCTAGCATCAGATATACTAGGGGTATATACCTTCCTTGCTTAAGCAGGCCCGCCTATGTCAAAAAACACACCAACGTCAGAAAACACGACAGCGACAACCACTGTTGATCCTTTTGCCGACCGAGAGTCGAAAAATTACGATAACCCAGTACCAAGCCGAGAGTTCATTATTTCGTTTTTAACAGACGCGAATATTCCGATGAACCGCAACGATCTATTCGAAGCTTTGGGTCTTGCTGGAGAGGAACAATATGAAGGGCTGCGTCGTCGTTTACGTGCAATGGAGCGTGATGGACAGCTTATCTTTACTCGTCGTCAGTGCTACGCATTGCCTGAGAAGATGGAACTGATCAAAGGCTATGTGATTGGTCATAAAGACGGTCATGGTTGGGTTCGCCCAGACGGCAGTGTGGGTAAAGACAATGATATCGTGCTGCCGCATCATCAGATGAAAACCATCATGCACGGTGATTACGTATTGGTTCAGCCTACTGACAACAGTAAGCGTGGCCGTCGTGAAGGTCGCTTGGTTCGTGTGCTTGAAGAGCGTAAAACGCCACTTGTTGGTCGCTTCTTCCTAGAGTACGGCCATTCTTACGTTGTTGCTGATGATTCGCGTATTAGTCACGACATCCAGATCCCTACTGAGCATAAAGGCGGTGCTCGAATGGGTAATGTGGTTGTGATTGAAATTACGGATCGCGGTGGTCGTTCTCGTAACATGATGGGGAAAGTAACCGAAGTTCTTGGTGAAAACATGGCGCCGGGTATGGAAACGCAGATTGCGATCCGTACTCACCAGATCCCACAAGAGTGGCCTGAAGCGGTAGATAAGCAAATCGAAAACCTAGGTGAACATGTTCCTGAAGAAGCAAAAGAAGGACGTGTAGACCTGCGTAAACTGCCATTGGTTACCATTGATGGTGAAGATGCGCGTGACTTCGATGATGCGGTTTACTGTGAAGCGAAGAAAGGCGGCGGCTGGCGTCTATGGGTAGCGATTGCTGACGTAAGTTACTACGTTCGCCCAGATACAGCGCTAGACAAAGAAGCGATTAACCGTGGTAACTCGGTATACTTCCCGTCACAAGTCGTGCCAATGCTGCCAGAAGTGCTTTCAAATGGTTTGTGTTCATTGAACCCTCAGGTAGACCGTTTATGTATGGTGTGTGAGATGACTATCTCAGACAAAGGTAAACTGTCAGGCTACAAGCACTACGAAGCGGTAATGAATTCTCATGCTCGTCTTACTTATAACAAAGTAGGCGCGATCTTAGATGGCAATGAAGAATTACGTGAGCGTTACGAACCTGAAGTACCACATCTTGAAGAGCTTCATAAGATGTATAAGGTGCTTAAGAAAACGCGTGACGAACGTGGTGCGATTGAATTTGAAACGGTAGAAACTAAGTTTATCTTCAATGCGGATCGTAAGATCGACCGTATTGAACCGGTAATTCGTAACGATGCACACAAGATCATCGAAGAGTGTATGATTCTGGCGAACATCGCATCGGCATCTTACGTAGAGAAAGCGAAAGAGCCTGCTCTGTACCGTGTTCACGAAACTCCGGGCGAAGAGCGCTTAATGGGCTTCAAGAGCTTTTTAAGTGAATTAGGTTTAACACTGGAAGGTGGTCTGTCGCCATCACCAGTAGACTATGCACAACTGATGCAACAGATTAATGAACGTGAAGATCGTGAATTAATCCAAACTATGCTGCTACGCTCAATGAAGCAAGCGGTATACAACGCGGATAACGCGGGTCACTTTGGTTTAGCTCTTAAACGCTATGCTCACTTTACCTCGCCAATTCGTCGTTACCCAGATTTGCTATTGCACCGTGCGATTAAGTACCTTATTGCGAAAGAAGAAGGTCGTAACAGCGAACGTTGGACGCCAACTGGTGGTTACCACTACACTTTCGATGATATGGACTTCTACGGCGAGCAGTGTTCAATGACTGAACGTCGTGCTGATGACGCAACGCGTGAAGTAAACGACTGGTTGAAGTGTGAATACATGCAAGACCATGTCGGTGAGGTGATGGATGGTGTGATTGCCAACGTGACTGGTTTTGGCTTCTTTGTTCGTCTAACTGAACTGCACATTGATGGCTTGGTACACATCTCAGCGCTAGCGAATGATTACTACCAATTTGATGCTGTTGGTCAGCGTCTAGTGGGTGAAAGCTCAGGTAATATCTACCGCTTGGGTGATTCGGTTAAAGTGAAGGTTTCTGCGGTTAATTTAGAAACTCGCCAAATCGACTTTGACTTAGAAGACACTGATCGTCAGCCGCGTGGCAAAGGCAAAACAGCCAAGAAGCGTGCAGCAGAAGCGATGAAAAAGGCGAAAAGCAAGAAGCGCTCAGCAGTGAAGAGTAATAAACCAGGTGTATCAGCGAAGCCTATGGTTGAGCCAACTAAGCGACCTGACGGAAGCAGCGAAGGCCCTGCTAAGAAGAAAAAGCCAGCGAATAAAACCGGTGCTGCTAAAGCTCGCGCTAAGAAAAAGCGTACAGCAAGCCGTAAGCCAAAGGCTGATAACTCTTAAGACTGATAAATCTTAAGGCTAATAAGGCGCTCTGCTAATCAGGTTTAGCGCCTACTGATTTAGTGTGGAATGACTTTAATGCGAGAGTATCAGGCACAAGACGCATACTCTCGAAATGAACAACACAGAGGTGGACACATCGGCATTGATGTCATTCATCTCTGAGCAATAAGAGTAAGTTGAGACAATGAGTAACGAATTTATTTACGGTATTCACGCGGTGAAAGCCGTACTAGAAAAAGATCCTGCACGTTTTATCGAAGCGTATGTATTGAAAGGTCGCCAAGACGAGCGTCTTCTTCCATTACTGAACCAACTGCAACAGTTTGGTGTGTCGATTCAACAGATGGGTCGTAAGCCGTTGGATGAAAAAGCACAAGGTGCGAATCACCAAGGTCTTATTGCTAAGGTGAAGCCTGCTAAGCAGCTTAATGAAACTCACCTAGACGATATCCTAGCGCAGCACGAACAGCCTTTGCTGTTAGTTCTAGACGGCGTAACAGACCCTCATAACCTAGGCGCTTGTCTACGTAACGCGGATGCCGCAGGTGTCGCTGCTGTTATCGTACCTAAAGATCGCTCTTCGCCGTTAACAGCAACGGTAAGCAAGGTAGCATGTGGCGCAGCTGAAACGGTTCCTCTCGTGCGCGTAACCAACCTAGCTCGCACAATGCGTGCACTGCAAGAGCAGGGCGTATGGTTTGTGGGTACGGCAGGTGAAGCAACGCATGATATCTATCAAGCGAAGCTAACGGGTCCTCTTGCGGTAGTTATGGGTGCAGAAGGTGACGGTATGCGTCGTTTAACTCGTGAAACTTGCGATGATCTGATTAAGATTCCAATGGCAGGTAGCGTATCGAGCTTAAATGTTTCTGTGGCGTCGGGTATTTGCCTGTTCGAAGCGGTAAGACAGCGTTTAGCTCAGTAATGCGTTAACGCTGCTTTAAGTCTATGAATTTATTAGCGCTCACCACTTGCTGGTGGGCGTTTCTTTTTAGGCTGTTATAGCAAAATCCATCGGTTTGTCGGATGGCTAGATGGCGACAGAAAAACTGTTTCATTATTCACCAAATAGCGCTTGCCAATACCGGGTTCTTTCTATAACATTTGCCGTCCTTAAAACTCGGTCATTTATCTTTAGTTCCTTGCTTCCTCTGGACGACCGGGCCACTCGTGGAAGCTAATAATCCGTAAGGAGCAACCAAATGCGTCATTACGAAATCGTATTCATGGTTCACCCTGATCAAAGCGAGCAAGTTGCTGGCATGATCGAGCGTTACACTGGTTCTATCACTGAAGCTGGCGGTACTATCCACCGTCTAGAAGACTGGGGTCGTCGTCAAATGGCTTACCCAATCAACAAGCTTCACAAAGCTCACTACGTTCTTATGAACGTTGAAGCTGGTCAAGAAGTGATTGACGAGCTAGAAACTGCTTTCCGTTTCAACGATGCAGTTCTACGTAACATGATCATGCGCACTAAAGGCGCTGTGACTGAGCAATCTATTATGCTTAAGCAAAAAGAAGAGCGTGCAGAGCGTGCTCCTCGTCGCGAAGAGCGTACAGAAGCTAAACCAGAAGCAGCTGCTGAGTAATTCTTTTTTGGCTTAACGCCTTAAAAAATTCTCAACTTGTTTTAGGTCATTGATAGTTATTTCGATAATTGTGAAAGACCGCTTTACTAAATTTAAGATCAGGAGATAGCCCATGGCTCGTTTCTTCCGTCGTCGTAAATTCTGCCGTTTCACTGCAGAAGGCGTACAAGAGATTGACTACAAAGACGTAGCAACTCTTAAAAACTACATCACTGAAGCTGGTAAAATCGTACCTAGCCGTATCACTGGTACAAGCGCTAAGTACCAGCGTCAACTAGCTCGCGCTATCAAGCGTTCTCGTTACCTAGCTCTACTACCTTACACTGACAAGCATCAGTAATCGGTAATAGTTAATAATAGTTTAAGAGGACTAAGATAATGCAAGTTATTCTACTTGATAAGATCGGTAACCTAGGTGGCCTTGGCGACCAAGTAAACGTTAAATCTGGTTACGCTCGTAACTTCCTTATCCCACAGGGTAAAGCAGTTATGGCAACTAAAGACAACGTTGCTATGTTCGAAACTCGTCGTGCTGAACTAGAAGCTAAAGTTGCTGAGCAACTAGCTGCTGCTGAAGCTCGTGCAGAGAGCGTTAACACTCTAGAAGGCGTTACAATCGCTTCTAAAGCTGGTGACGAAGGTAAACTATTCGGTTCTATCGGTACTCGTGACATCGCTGACGCTATTACAGCGGCAGGTGTTGCAGTAGCTAAGAGCGAAGTACGCCTACCTGAAGGCGCTCTACGTAACATCGGCGAATTCGAAGTAAGCATCCAACTTCACTCTGAAGTTTTTGCTACTGCGAAAATCGCTATCGTTGCAGCTGAGTAATTTCAGTACCAAGACGAATTCTTTCTTTTGAAAGTTTTAAACACCAGCTTCGGCTGGTGTTTTTTTATGTCTGGAATATAGGAAAGTACAAGGAAGGGCTACAGTAGGTAAAAAGCTTACGGTGATCCATAAGCTGTTATTGCTGAACAAGTTGTTCTCAAGGTTAGAGGTGGCCTAAGATTAGAACTGGAAGAGCAAGTTGATCGATAGAACAGAGTCTTGTTTGCTTAAGCCTTCAGGCACTTTATCGTGGTACTGGCGAGAGTGAGCGATCTTCAGCGCGATATTGTCAGTAATATCGTTGATGGCTTCTAACTCAGTATCAAACTTTAGGTTACTGTGACCAGAGACAAGCGTCACGTCTGCCTTGAGCTGCAAATTCTTCAACACCTGCCATGACGTATTCACGTTGCCACGGAAAATTGCCTCTTCAACAATCTCTGGGAAGATGATGTCATCATCGTCGATCTCATCGAGGTTTGGCTCTTGGTAACGAAAACCTGGGCCCACTTCGACTTCCAATACAAACTCTTCGGTATTCGAAAACTGGTAACCCAGACCACTCGAAATTGTGTAGTCCTTAAAGTAAGCACTGTATCTCGAGTCGACTCCTTTGAAACTGCCGTAAAGGTAGGTTTTAGGGCTTAACTTGTAGTCACTCTGAGCTGAGTAAGTCGATTGCCTTTTATCTTCTTCGCCATCTTTGTAGAGGTTGTAGTATTTCCATTCACCACTGGTTCTATGACGGCCAGCCGTGTACTCACCGTTAAGGCGTGCGTTAAGCGCTCGTGAATCAGAGTTACCAGTATGCGACTGATATCCAAATTCGACTTCCGTTTTTAGCGGGCTCGGTAGTTCTGTATCACTTGTATCACTCGGTGCGATATCCATATCTTTTTCTTCAGGTGTCGGTGCAACGACGATCGGCTCAGAAGTAGGTTCTGAAACTACTATAGAGTCGAGGATTGCATCAACAGAGTCTTTAGCATCATCAGCTAAGGCCATCGGAGCGCTCAGGAGACCAGTGCTTAGAAGACCAGTGCTCAGAGCCAATAATTTGGACACGCATACCTCTAGTTATACAGTGAGTGAATGGCAGGATCGTAATGCTACCCTTGGTTAATTCCGTCAGCAATAGGTAAATTCTTCCTGAAGAATAAAACAAACTCATAGGATCGGATTACAAACGGATGTTCTTGGGTATAATGAACGATCATTATTAGTTATTGAGTGTAGTCATAGTGGATACCAAAAGTCAGAAATCAGCCAACGATCAGGTGGACGCCATCAAGGTCCCGCCACATTCATTAGAAGCTGAGCAATCTGTTATTGGCGGTTTGTTATTAGATAACGAACGCTGGGATACAGTTGCCGAAAAGGTTGTGGCCAAAGACTTTTATAGCCGTCCTCACCGTCTGATCTTTGAAGCGGTAAAGGATATCCTTGAAGAAAGTTCTCCTCTGGATCTTATTACACTCTCTGAACATTTAGAGCTGCGTGAGCAACTTGAAGAAGTGGGTGGCTTTGCTTACCTTGCTGACTTAGCGAAAAACACACCAAGTGCCGCAAACATCAATGCGTATGCGGATATCGTAGCGCAACGTGCACTTGTTCGTAGCCTGATTGGTGTCGCGAATGAGATTGCTGATTCTGGTTATGACCCTCAAGGTCGTACTTCGGAAGAGCTGGTTGATCTTGCTGAAAGTAAAGTCTTCGCGATTGCCGAAGGCCGTGCAAGTGAAAACGAAGGTCCACAAAACGTTGATAGCATTCTAGAGAAGACGCTAGAACGTATCGAGATCCTATACAAAACGCCGCAAGATGGTGTGACAGGTGTCGATACTGGCTTCAACGACCTCAACAAGAAAACAGCAGGTCTACAAGGCTCTGACTTAATTATTGTTGCTGCTCGTCCATCGATGGGTAAAACCACATTTGCGATGAACTTGTGTGAAAACGCGGCGATGAAGCAAGACAAACCGGTTTTAATCTTCTCGCTAGAGATGCCAGCCGAACAGCTGATGATGCGTATGCTTGCGTCACTTTCTCGCGTAGACCAAACCAAGATTCGTACTGGTCAGCTAGATGATGAAGATTGGGCTCGTATCTCGTCGAGTATGGGTATTCTGATGGATAAGAAGAATATGTATATCGATGACAGCTCGGGTCTAACGCCAACAGAAGTGCGTTCTCGTGCTCGACGTATCGCTCGTGAACACGATGGTATCTCTATGATCATGATAGATTACCTTCAATTAATGCGTGTACCTTCGTTATCTGATAACCGTACTCTTGAAATCGCCGAGATTTCTCGCTCATTGAAAGCGTTAGCAAAAGAGCTCAACGTTCCGGTTGTGGCACTTTCTCAGCTTAACCGTTCCCTAGAGCAACGTGCTGATAAGCGCCCAGTAAACTCGGATTTGCGTGAATCAGGTTCGATTGAGCAAGATGCCGATTTGATCATGTTCATCTATCGTGATGAGGTTTATAACCCAGATAGTTCCTTGAAAGGCATTGCTGAGATCATCCTTGGTAAGCAACGTAACGGTCCGATCGGTTCGGTTCGTCTTACGTTCCAAGGCCAACACTCCCGATTTGATAACTATGCAGGCCCTGCATTTGATGATGAGTAATCGCTAATGACTTACATGAAAGCGGCGACGGCGAGCATTGACTTAAACGCGCTCGAACATAACCTGAACCAGATAAAGTCGAAGGCTCCTCAGTGCAAGGTCATGTCTGTTGTGAAAGCCAATGGCTACGGACACGGCTTACTGCATATAGCCAAGCATTCAAAAAGCTCTGATGCTTTTGGTGTGGCGCGTATTGAAGAAGCGTTACAACTTCGTGCTGGTGGCATTGTTAAACCTATTTTGTTGCTGGAAGGATTTTACTCTTCGGGCGATTTGCCAATCTTGGTGACCAATAACATTCAAACGGTGGTGCATTGTGAAGAGCAATTAAGCGCGCTAGAGAATGCGGATTTGGAAACACCCGTTGTGGTATGGCTAAAAGTCGACAGTGGTATGCACCGATTAGGTGTTCGCCCTGAGCAATACCAAAACTTTGTTGAGCGTTTGCATCAATGTGCGAATGTTGCCAAACCTCTACGTTACATGAGCCACTTCGGTTGTGCTGATGAACTGGATAGAGCAACCACCGTTGAACAGACAGAGCTTTTCTTGTCGCTTACTGAAGGTTGTGAAGGGGAGCGTTCACTTGCTGCCTCTGCGGGTTTACTCGCTTGGCCAGACAGCCACCTTGATTGGGTTCGTCCGGGAATCATCTCTTATGGTGTTTCTCCGTTTGTTGATAAATCAGCGCAAGAGCTGGGCTTTTTGCCGGTGATGACTCTGACTTCACACTTAATTGCGGTTCGTGATGTGAAGGCTGGTGAAAGTGTGGGTTATGGTGGTAACTGGACCAGTGAGCGTGATACCAAGGTTGGTGTTATCGCAATTGGTTACGGCGATGGTTATCCTCGCACTGCACCTAACGGCACCCCAGTATTCGTTAATGGACGAAAAGTACCAATCGCAGGGCGTGTGTCCATGGACATGCTAACAGTTGACCTTGGTCCTGATGCTACGGATAAAGTGAGTGACGAGGCGACGCTTTGGGGTAAAGACTTACCCTCAGAAGAAGTGGCTGAACATATCGGCACTATCGCTTACGAGCTCGTGACTAAACTGACGTCTCGCGTGGCAATGGAATACGTAAAATAGATATGTTCAAGCGAACTTCTCGATACTGGTTAATGTCTGCAATGGCAGTAACTGGTGTCAGCTTTTCTTCTTCTGTTCTAAGTGAAGAAAAAGATTCAGCCTTTGTTCCTTTCTACTTCAGCACCGAAACCATGGGTAACACCTTTGGGGTTGCGGGTGTCGCAAAGGGTGTTTGGCAACCTCAAGCCGCTCTGTTTGGTATGGCACTCTATTCAGACAAAGACAGTTACGTCGGTTTTCTATCGGCTTTTAACTATGCCTTGTCTGAGAACGTATTGTTTAGCACTCAGATGTATCAAGCGCGCTTCAACGACAACCCGTATTACATTGGTTCTCAAGGCGATAATGATTCATCTATCGATGACAAAACCATTGCTGATGGCTTAGAGCAAAACTATCAGTTTGAGTTTAAGTATTTGCTACCTTGGGGCAACGTTGCAGAACACGGTTTACTCGGTGCTTTTCAGCCAATCAAAGATGTGAGCTTTGCTTCGCCAATCGAATCGGGTGTCAGTTCGATTCTATTTACGCCTTTTTATACTGCTCGTGAGTTGGAAGGTTTAAATAATACCGAGGAGGCAACAGGCTTTAGTTTGGCGTTTGATTGGGATAACCGTGATAGCACACGCAACCCGACCAGAGGTTCTCACACTAACCTTGAGTTCACCACTGGCGCAGAGAGTTGGTCTAACGATGACTTGTGGCTTAAGTGGACCTTCCAAAATAGCCAGTACTTTGCTTTAGGTCCTTTAGGGGACCTGTTCGATCAACAAGTTTTAGCATTTGATTTCTATACCGCTGACACGCCAACGTGGGATAACTGCTCTGGGCAAGATTGTGCTCGTCCACCGGAAACTGAACAAGCTCGACTTGGTGGTTTATATCGCTTACGAGGTTATACCGGAGGTCGTTACCACGGACGTTCTGCGGTTCATTATTCTGCTGAGTACCGAGTGATTCCTGACTGGCAACCTTTGGGTGATATCCCGCTGATTAATTACTACGATTTGCCTTGGTGGCAATGGGTAGCGTTTGCTGAATTAGGGCGCGTTGCCGATGAGTACGATATCAAAGAATTGCACACCGATATGAAATGGAGCTTAGGCGGCGCGGTTCGTTTTCAAGTGGAAGGCATTGTTGTTCGTGCAGAATTAGCGCGAGGCGGTGATGAAGGAACCTTTAGGGTTATGATAAACCAGCCCTTCTAAAGCTTTCGGCCTACAGTAGGCCAAATACTATCTTGATAAGAGTGGTCGTGGAAACACACCACTCTTTTTTATTAACAAGATATTGTTTTTATTAAGGAGATCTTGTTTTCAAGCAGTCTACTCACCTTGCATCGTAGCAATCACAGTTCGGCTTCCACCACAATCTCGGTGCTCTCCTAAGTAAATGCCCTGCCATGTACCTAAAGCTAAACGACCATTGCTAATTGGTATTGTCACACTGGTGCCAAGTGTCGATGCTTTAATGTGGGCAGGCATGTCATCATCACCTTCATAGGTGTGTCTGTAGTAGGGCGCTCGCTCTGGGACAAACTTATTGAAGTGCGACTCCATATCGTTACGGACGGTAGGATCAGCGTTCTCGTTTAGCGTGAGGCTGGCAGAGGTATGTTGGATAAAAAGATGTAATAAACCAACAGATAGAGAATTGATATCGTGTATCTGTTGTTCAATTTCATCAGTAATGAGATGAAATCCACGCTTTCGTGCATTTAGGTGTATAGTCTTCTGAATCCACATACGCCATCCTTTATAATGTATTTGGAAAAAAAGTGGTTTAACGCTATCTTTTGAACTTGAATTTATCAGGTATCGCTCACATTTAATTATGTTAGAGCTAGAGTCTGTACCGATTCTTCTGTCAGGAAATCTAATCCTGATTTATCTCAAGGTACAGCTCTTCATATGCGGCATAATACGTCGTGAAAAAAAATTACAAAGAATCTTTCAGTGGTGACGCGGTTTGGTCATCACAGAAAAATATAAACTTTCGCCTAATCGGGGGTTCTATTCATCACCCAGGTGACGTTTAGAATAAAACCTACAGTAACATCGGGATAGATACCATGTTGAAAAATATCAACCCAACGCAAACACAAGCGTGGAAAGCTCTAACGGCACATTTTGAGTCTGCTCAAGATATGGATATGAAAGAGCTGTTTGCTCAAGATGCAAAGCGTTTCGAGAGCTTTTCTACTCGTTTCGGTTCTGACATCTTAGTGGATTACTCTAAGAACCTTATCGATGCTGAAACTATGCAGCACCTATTTGCTCTTGCGAACGAGACTGAAGTTAAGTCTGCAATCGAAGCAATGTTCGGTGGTGATGCAATCAACAAGACTGAAGGTCGTTCAGTACTTCACACTGCTCTACGTAACCGTAGCGACAAGCCAGTAATGGTTGACGGCAAAGACGTAATGCCAGCAGTTAACGCTGTACTAGCAAAAATGGAACTGTTCACACACCGCATCGTTTCTGGTGAGTGGAAAGGTTACACAGGTAAAGAGATCACTGATGTAGTTAACATCGGTATCGGCGGTTCGGATCTTGGTCCATACATGGTGACTGAAGCACTAACGCCATACAAAACTCGCCTAAACATGCACTTCGTTTCTAACGTAGATGGCACTCACATCGTTGAGACACTTAAGCCTCTTAATCCAGAAACAACGCTATTCTTAGTGGCATCTAAAACATTCACGACTCAAGAAACAATGACTAACGCGCACTCTGCACGTGATTGGTTCTTGGCTGAAGCGGGTGACAACGCACACGTAGCTAAACACTTCGCAGCACTATCAACTAACGCAACTGCGGTCGCTGAGTTTGGTATTGATACTGACAACATGTTCGAATTCTGGGACTGGGTTGGTGGTCGTTACTCACTATGGTCTGCAATCGGTCTTTCTATCTCACTATCTGTTGGCTTCGATAACTTCGTTGAGCTACTAGAAGGTGCTCACGAGATGGATAACCACTTTGCTTCAACTGAGTTTGAAAGCAACATTCCAGTAATCCTTGCGCTTATCGGTATTTGGTATAACAACTTCCACGGCGCTGAGTCAGAAGCAATTCTACCTTACGACCAGTACATGCACCGTTTTGCAGCTTACTTCCAGCAAGGCAACATGGAATCAAACGGTAAGTTTGTAGACCGTGAAGGCAACCCGGTAGAGTACCAAACAGGTCCTATCATCTGGGGCGAACCTGGTACAAACGGTCAGCATGCTTTCTACCAACTGATTCACCAAGGCACTAAGCTGATCCCATCAGACTTTATTGCTCCTGCTATCAGCCACAACCCAGCATCTGATCACCACCAGAAGTTGATGTCTAATTTCTTTGCTCAAACTGAAGCACTAGCATTCGGTAAGACAAAAGAGACAGTGGAAGCTGAATTCCTAGCGGCTGGCAAAACAGCTGAAGAAGTGGCTGAGCTTGTACCTTTCAAAGTATTTGAAGGTAACCGTCCAACGAACTCTATTCTTGTTAAGCAAATCAACCCTCGCTCTTTAGGTAACCTAATCGCGATGTACGAGCACAAGATCTTCGTTCAAGGCGTTATCTGGAACATCTTCAGCTTCGACCAATGGGGTGTAGAACTTGGTAAGCAACTAGCAAACCAAATTCTTCCAGAGCTTACTGACGATGCTCAAGTAACGTCTCACGACAGCTCAACTAACGGTCTAATCAACGCATTTAAAGCGCTTAAAGCTTAATTGAGTTGATAGCACCAAAAAAACGCCAACCTTCGGGTTGGCGCTTTTGTATCTGTATAGCAAGCATTGGTTAAATCGCAGGTAATAAAAAAGGCTGGCATGATGCCAACCTTCTTTGAGTTGATACTCAGTACTGCTAGAAATAAACAGCTGTTATTCGAAACAGATCTCGATGAAAGCATTACCCCATTGAGATGAGAAAGGCATGATGATGATTGCCCCATCACACTTGTGACGAATCGTATGACCTTTACCGGAAACCACGATTGGTGTTGCCATATCGAAGTCAAAACCGCTTTCCGCAAGAATACGTTTCGCACCGCCAGTCACCATGTTAGTGATTTCACCCACCATATCGGTCACTTCTTCGTTGAGGCCGTTTGGTCGTTCACCAAGCATGTTTTCCATGATTTCGAGAGCGAGACCTTCATCAAAGGTGATCGACATAGAGCCACGAGATTGTGTACCCACCATACCAATTAGGCCGGATACATCACCACGAGCGATTTCATCTTTCTTAACTCTCGGTTTTTGTGGCTTCAATTCTAGAGAAGCCATCGTTTTTAATACGTTCATCAAAGAAGCTAAAAACGGGTTTACAAATTCAGCGCGCATAATGTTCTTCTATAATCTTATTCTTTCATCTCGGAGGAGCAAGATTGGCAAATGCCATGCGATTCAATGACATGATTCGTCAATTGAAAGCCATGCTTCTCAGCGTTACTGGCGAGTAGGGTGACAAGCGCATCGTCCTGCAGTTCTATCACAGTGCCACATTTATCGCAGATCAGTAGTTGGGAGTAATGTTTGTTGGCATTGCAAGAGCAGCAGCATATGAAGCTATTGGTTGACTCAACTCTGTGAATGAAACCTTGCTCCAACAAGAAATCCAAAGCGCGATATACTGTAGGTGGCTTGGCTTGCGGTTCACTGACTTTCAACTGCTCTAATAATTCATAAGCACTGGAGGCTTTTTTATTAGAGAGGATGAGCTCAAACACTCGCTTTCTTTGAGGTGTTAATCTAACGCCTCGCGATGCGCATATCCCTTCAACTTGCTCTATTAATGTGTGGTCCAAATTTTTCACCATTCAATCGGACATCCCTAATCAAACCTTATTTCTAGGTTACTACGTTTTGGGAGCCAATGATTTCTATTAAAGTCAGGTACAGAGCGTATTGTGACCCACGACTTTGAATAAGACAAGGTAACTCAAAATGACAGTGTGACTCAAGGCATAACTGATTAGTGAGGCTGAATTAGAGGTTTGGTGAATAGGTTTAAATAAAAAATGTGAGGTAAAGTTCATATAGCACAAACTGGGCATAGCATTTACAATAGCCGACCTTGCTTTTGCTGGGTATTCCAGCATATTTTTTTGACTCGCTACCAGGGTACTTTACCATGACACATTCATGTAGATTGTCTGTCGCTCCAATGCTCGATAGTAGCGAATTTTAACTAACCTAATGAATTACAAATATTTAATTATTGGTTTGTGCCCACTGAGTGCCCATAGTTAACTTTTCATATCATAAATCTGCTAGTCAAAGTCGAAACACGTAAAAACGTCCTGCTATTTTGCCAAACTTTTCAAATCATTGTTCATAGTATAACCAGTAGATAACTGGAGATCGAGGCTATGAAAAGAATCTCAACTTTTGATTTGCTTCTAAAGCAACATGGAAAGGTCCTTATCCCGCTCTCAGAGCTTTGTGAAGAGTACTTAGGAGTTACCTATAGAGTTGCAAGGCGTCATTACCTTTCGGGAAGTTTGCTCATTCCTGTCGTGGCTATGGGGGAAGGGCAAAAGGCAAAGTTGGTGGTTCATCTGGAAGATCTGGCTAAGTTCGTAGACTCAAAACGCAGGTAGCTGCGCTAATCCCTCTTTTTCACTAATCTGCTTCTTTCTTACTGTAGTGGTCAACTAAAATTGGTCACGGTTTTAGAGTTTTCCCAATATAATCGTTCTGATTCATTGTGCGTTAGGCCACCGTTGGGACCCATTCCGTCTTTACACTTCTAAAGAAGCGCTCCATTGGCGCATTATCCCAGCAACTTCCTTTGCGAGATAAACTCTGTTTGACTTGAAAACGCCACAGTAATTGGCGGTACTTACGATTGGTATAGTGACTACCTTGATCGCTATGGAACGTGACACTTCTGGGCTTACCACGTGACTCATTAGCCATCGAAAGAGCTTTACCTGTTAACCGAGGAGCGGGTGATAAAGACATCGACCAACCAATCACTTTACGAGCTAAAAGATCAATAACAACCGCTAAATACTTCAAATAGTGGTTACCGTTGATTGCTCTTCATAGTGGAATGCACCAAATGAAATAGCGCAATTAAAACGTAAAAACGTATGTGAAAGTAATGGTGTTTGAATGTGGGGTTAATAGCAGGGCGGGATCGCACTTTG
>NZ_JBFRPJ010000071.1:0-15481 GCF_041471945.1 Vibrio sp. 10N.261.51.A4 | reverse complement strand
TTTAACTGATCGGCATTACCCAACATGGTGTACATATTGGGGCTTAAATCAGAAGCTTATTTATAGCGATTCGATTATTGGATAGAGATTAACTCAACATCAAAAATTAGAGTCGATGATGGTGGGATAGGGCCTGAACCGCCTTTACCGTAAGCTAGAGTGCTTGGAATGAATAGACGAACTTTTTGGCCTTCAACCATGTAAGTCAAACCTTCTTGCCAGCCTTTGATTACTTGCTTAAGAGCAAATGAGATTGGCTCGCCACGCTCAACAGAGCTGTCGAAAACAGTGCCGTCGATCAGCGTACCGTGGTAGTGAACCGTTACTTTGCTGTTCTTAGTTGGGTGCTCTGTGCCTGTACCTTCTTCAAGAACAAGGTATTGAAGACCGCTTTCAGTCGTAATCACGCCTTCTTTAGTGCCGTTTTCAATTAGAAATTGTTGGCCTTGTTCGAAGTTTTCTCCGCCAGACTTATGATTCGTCCAAGTACGGTAAATCATGAAACCCGCCAAGAGAAAGACGATGACCGGGATGACAAATTTAGACATAGTAAAACCTATTTATATTGAGTGCTGAATTTCGTAGTTAATACAAAATGTGTTAATCAGTTGACTAAAGCCGCGATTATGGTTGAGTCAAAAGGTAGTTGATCGTTTTTGCAATGCCAGCAACGTCTTGGTGACCTGCTGTTAGTACTTGGTATTTACCGTTGATGATAAAGGTTGGTACTGAGTTGATCTGACCTTTTACTGAGATCTCTTCTGCTTTCTTAACGTAGTCGAAAAGAGCGACTTGCTGTTCTTTGTTCAGTTGGTATGGGCTAACCAAACCACGAGAAGTAAACGCTGTCTCTAGTGCTTGTTGACGCTGCTCTGGTGTTGCATCTGCACCCATTTGAACGGCACCAAATAGGTCGTCCATGAACGCGTGGTCAGGCGTCGCATCAAGCTGCATCACTGCTGTGTAGTAGATCATTGCGCTGATTTGAGCGCTTTCGTTGAACGTCACGTGCATCTTGCCAATAGTTTGGTCTGTTAAAGATTCAATCTCTGGAATGGCACTTTCCATTTGACGGCAGTGACCACAGTTAAGAGAGAAGATTTCAGTGATCGGAGACAAGTTAAATTCTGTTAGAGCAGTTGGAAGCGCTTCGTATTGAACGCCTTTTTGTGGCTCGTCTGTTTCACTACAACCGGCGATAATAAGTACGGCAGCAAGTGCTGTGATGAATTTAGTAAATGGTTTAAACATAATGTTTGCTCTAGCGTTGAGAAGTCGTGAGATTCTAACTATTTAGTACGAATTGGAAAACAATTATAAGGTAAATAAATGCAAACAGTTCGAACTAGCGGCTGAAGACAGGCTAGTAGACGGTTAACTGTGATCAACAGCACTTTTTTGGGTTCTGCTTTCTTTTCGTCTAAAGTTTTTCCCTCGGTGCCGATATAGACATTAGTGAATGGTTTATCTGCATGAGTGGTTGGTGAAGTAATGAGATATTTAGCGATAATGTTAAGCATAGCTTTGGCGGGGTGTGAAGCCACATCACCAACTGACTTACTTGGCGGTGACATGCTAGAAACTGCACCGCAAACCGATTACGACTTGATGCATCCTGAATGGGGTGTGGTTCAAACGACTCATGTAGCAAGCAATCGTGGGTACTCGATTCAGAGCAGTACTCATCAACAAAGAACCATAACGACCAACTACGGACGTGGCGTTTCGACTAACGATCCACTGGAAGTCTTTTTAAGACAAAACCGTATCGATTTTGAAGTGTTGCCGGGTAACCATGTGATGGTAAAGCTTGAGCAGCACGTGAACTTTAAAACAGGTTCAGCATTCCCCGAGCCAGCTTATAATCAATGGCTAGATACGCTAGGCAGCTACCTTGCTCAACGCCAAGATATTGATGTGGTGATTGAAGGGCACACCGATAATACGGGCACAGATCGAATCAATGATCCGCTTTCAGAGCAGCGAGCAAAAGAAGTGAAGGCTCGATTAGAGAGTAACTACGTATCAAGTCGCTCCATTTATACTCGTGGATTTGGCGAATACGTACCAGCTTGCACCAACGCTTCTGCGCAAGGCAAGGCGTGTAACCGCCGTGTGGAATTGATGCTGATTGTAGCGAAGTAGTCGTTTGAACTTTCACGCCCAATTTGAAGCGATTAACGCCAAATAGCAGACATAAAAAATCCCTCACATTAGAGGGATTTTTTGTATCTAGATTTTGTTGCTTTGTTGCTTATGCAAACTGCTTTTCTAAGTAAGTCACGATATCTGAAGATTCGTACATCCACTCAGTTTTGCCGTCTTTTTCGATACGTAGACAAGGCACTTTCACACGACCGCCGCCAGCTTCAAGCTCAGCACGGTGTTGTTCGTTGTTTTTTGCATCACGAAGTTCAAATTGAACCGACTGACGTTTCATCGCGCGGCGCACTTTCACACAAAATGGGCACGCTTCGAATTGGTATAACGTGTGCGTTTTTGCCTGCTCATTCACTTTGCTTTGTTCTTCTTGAGAACGCTTCACACCACGTGGGCTGAAAACAAAATTCAATAACAAGATGACACGACCTAAGAACCAACGGATAAACTTCATAACTCTCTCTACATATTTAAAATTAGCGTTACAATTTGCAGCATTATATACACAAGTTTTGTCAGATGCTCGCAACAAACCGCTAATATCTATTTTGTCCGTTCGATCGTGTGAGACTTAGCCACATTTAGCCCTAAACGCTTAGACAGTCGAGTCAGATTTGCTCGGTCTGTTTTCAGAACTCGCCCTGCCTGTGCCCAGTTAAAGTTGGCATCTTCTAACACCTCAGTAATGATACTGCGTTGAAAATCGTCCGTTGCACCACGTAGCCCTGCAGAAAGGTCGATCGTTGGTGTCGATAACGGTGTGTTCTTCACCTGTGTCGTCGCAATAGGTTGATCTTGGTCTAGAGGACCACAATCTTCTTTGGTGATTGTCACTAGGTTTTTATTGGTGCTGCGTGCTAACGCTTTCAATGCGGAACGACTGATCACATGCTCAAGTTCACGCACGTTACCTGGCCAACCATAACGGTTTAGGAAAGAAAGAACGTCGGAGCGGAACTTAACTTGGTTGATACCAAGCTTACGACGCGCTTGTTCTAAGAAGAAACCCGCTAATAAGCTGATGTCGTCACCACGATCTTTCAGTGCAGGCACCGCGATAGGGTACACACTCAATCGGTGGTACAAATCGGCTCTGAATCGACCGTCTTCAACTTCTTGTTTTAGATCTCGGTTTGTCGCTGCCAATACTCGAACATCAATAGTTTGAATGTTGTCTTGGCCCACAGGTTGGATTTCGTTGTTTTGCAGCGCACGTAAGAGCTTACTTTGAGCAGCCAAAGGCAACTCACCAATCTCATCAAGGAACAGTGTGCCACCATCGGCCAAAGCAAACTTACCTAAGCGGTTTTTGTCTGCGCCAGTGAACGCGCCACGAACGTGACCAAACAGTTCACTCTCTACTAAGTTTTCAGGAATTGCTGCACAGTTTACGTAGACGAGTGGGTTACGTTTACGTTGAGATTGGTGGTGCAGGGTGCGAGCCACAAGCTCTTTACCAACTCCGGTGTCACCATGAATCAAGATATTAAACTCAGACGGCGCGACAACCGCGATGTCGTTCTTAAGCGCGACCATGGTGTCACTGTTACCAATCAACTCGCCGCCGTCACGTTCCCACGCTTCGACGTTCAACTCTTCGAGTAATTGCTTTGACTGTTTTGCTTGATGTTCAAGTTGCGAGAAGGTCAATGCCATCTGCATGGTTGAGGCTGCAATAGCTGCCAGCACTTCAAGGTTACGCGCCGGTATATTCGCAAAGACATCAGGTTTCAAGCTGTCTAGAGTCAGAATGCCTAAGAGCTTATCGCCAAATAGCAAAGGCAAGCCCATACAAGCATGCATTGGTAAATCGCCATCATGATCAATAAGCAAACCATCAAAAGGGTCGGGTAAGGAGCTGTCAGCATCGAAACGAACTGGAAAGCGAGACGCGCAGATCTCTTCAAATCGTGGATGTTCTGAAATGATAAAGCGACGACCGAATGTATCTCGGCTGAGCCCTTGCATTGCGATAGGTACTAGCGTGTCGCCTTGAAGACTTAAAAGCGCGACACAATCACACGTTATGGTTTTGCGAATGGCATCGATCAGGCGATTGAAACGATCTTGATCGTTGACACCACTTGCGAGGCCAATGGTCATTTCCATGAGGGTAGATGCGGAGATATCTTGCATAAAAAACTCTAACTGTGTGTGTTTATAAACATAATAGAGTCTTATTGACTTAAAAAAAAGGTCTTTTTGACATTTATATAAGATGAGTTTTGAGAAGAAAACCAGTAATGACGGGGATTGATAAAGTTGGCACTGATTGTGCAGAAGATACAGAGAAGCCCAATTATAGCGCTGATTAAATAGACTATTCTTGATCTCAATCAATCAGGTGGCATTAATCAGGTTTCGCGATTTTTTGAAATGAAAACGAGTCAAAATAACTCAGTTTCTAAAAATAACTAAGGTTTCAGAAAATCGATAAGTCATTCTTAATTTTTAGTAGTCAAAATGACATATAGGTCATAAGGCTCAGTGTTCGGAGTAAATTCATGCTTAACAATGCACATATCGAAATCATCAAATCTACTATCCCTCTACTTGAGAGCGCAGGCCCAGCTTTAACTCAGCATTTTTATCAACGTATGTTCACGCATAACCCTGAGTTGAAAGATATCTTCAATATGACTCACCAAAGAACAGGTCGCCAAGGCGTAGCACTGTTTGAAGCTATCGCGGCATATGCAAAGAACATTGAAAATCTAGCAGCGTTAACAACAGCCGTTGAACGTATTGCTCAGAAACACACAAGCTTTAACATTCAACCAGAGCACTACCAAATTGTTGGTTTGCACCTGATTGAGACATTACGTGAACTAGCTGCTGACGCCTTTACTCCAGAAGTGGAAGAAGCATGGACAGCCGCTTACCTATTCTTGGCGCAAGTATTCATCGATCGTGAAGCTGAACTTTACCTACAGCGTAAGCAAGCTGTTGGTGGTTGGGAAGCAGCGCGTGCGTTTGTGATTGCAGACAAAATCGAAGAGTCAGCGCTAGTAACAAGCTTTATCCTTCAGCCAAAAGACGGCGGTGAAGTTCTGGATTACACACCAGGTCAATACATCGGTATCGAAGTGAAACCAGAAGGCTCTCAATACAGCGAGATTCGTCAATACTCACTGTCTGATAAGCCAAATGGCAAGCAATACCGTATTTCTGTTAAACGTGAAGGACAAGGCCAAGAGACACAAGGCGTTGTATCTAACCACCTACACGATACGGTTGCTGTTGGTGATGAGGTTAGCCTATACGCACCAGCGGGTGACTTCATGTATCAAGAGCGCAGCAAGCCAGTAACACTTATCTCTGCAGGTGTTGGTGTAACGCCAATGCAGTCTATGCTTGAGTTCCTAAACACGGAAGATAAAAACGAGCCAGTACTTTACCTTCACGCTTGTGAGAACGTAGGCCAACACTCTTTCACGACTCGTGTTAAAGATATTGTTGCCGACAAAGGTTGGAAAGCGAAAACGTGGTACATGAACAAAGATGAATCTGCATGTGAAAACACGCATCAAGGGCAAATGGATCTAGCGTCTATCTCTGATACTAAAGGCTTTGAAGAGAGCGATTTCTACATCTGTGGTCCTGTTGGTTTCATGAAGAACATCGTGGAGCAACTAGACGCACTTAACGTTGATCGTTCACGCGTACATTACGAAGTATTCGGCCCTCACGCTAACTTCTAATAGTACTCGAGAGTTCTAGTAACACTCGCCTGAACTATTAATACCTTGCCTATTCAAAGGCCTCACATTGTGAGGCCTTTTTTGGTTTGTTCTGTCTGACATCATCGATTACTACAGAGCACGATGGTTCAGCTAAGATCTTTTCGTTTTGACCTAAGAACGTTTAACCTTCTTAGACATGTAATCGGAATCAAAAAACTCAGGCCAGTACATTTTCACGTAACCGCCTGCCACCCAAATCACTAGGATGGTGGCGATGGTTAGCTCGAAGAAACCAAACTTGTGTAGCCAATACCATTGTGGGTATTCCGCGCCGAAAAATGTGGTTAGACGATGCATGGCAATAGCGCTGATCACGGATGGGAAGGTGACGGCAGCAATTGAAGGTTGGAACTTCAAACGCATTAGGCGGATGTAACACAAGTAAATCAATAGTGTCATGGTGATGGCGATGCCAGACAATGCGCCTGTTAGAATCGGATCTGGATTGTCGAAGTTAACCAAGTAAGCGGCTAAAGATAAGTTAACCGGAGCTGCCATGATAGCGAGTGTTGGTCTTGCTCGGCGAGGAAGGTTGCCTTCGAACACCAAGCGGTACAACACCACTGGCAACATAAGGAAATAGATACCAATACAAGTGACCGCAAGTGTTTCTGAAAATACAGTGTGTCCGAACTGTGTGCCAGCTAAGGAACTGCTGATCAAACCGACCGGATACAGAAACCAACTCGGTACAATGTTCGACATTTTGAAGTTGATGATCTGAAAACTAAAGAACAACACCATCATGGTAAAGTGCAGCAATAGCGCGCAGAACCAAACTGGGTAGGCGATAGCTGGCGATATCTCGGCTAAATAGTCGCACAGAATCAGTAAAGCCATGCTCATTGGTGCCATCAAGCTTCCACTTAACGGGTGGCGAATGTCATTAAGGAAGGTATTAAAGCTCGTTAAATAGCGCAGTAAAACAGGCAGCAATAATAGCGCGCCGAATGCAGCGAGGTAGGGACGAATTATCTCACCAATGCCCGGGATATATAACGCCCAAGCTTGTCCTAACCCAATAACGCCAAGTGCTAAAGACGCCTGAGATGGCGGCACATTTTTTACTTGGGTTAATCTTCTCCAGTTCAACGACTTACTCCGACTTAGTTAATTACAGAATATTGGACTATTTGCTTTAGTTAGAGCGTGTAGGTCATCCTTCAATAGATTTTGAGGGCACTCAACTAATTTTGAGTGGATGATACCAAGTTTAACGTTTGCTTTTTTGATTTTGATACGGAATCGGGAGATTAAGCACGTTGAATGTGTGCTTTTGTTTCATGAGTCATTTGTAATTAGCGCACTTCCTCTTGTTGAGGAAGATCTTGTTGTCTTAGTTTCTCGTTTTTCAGCGTACGGTTAAGCAGCTGACTGTAAATTGGCTGCCCACCTAACATTTGAGCAATGATTACCGCGCCTAAGCAGGTGATGATCAACGGCAGGATCAGGTAATAGTTATTGGTCATTTCAATAACCAACAGTATGCCAGTGATAGGTGCTCGAACAGTGGCAGCAAATAACGCTCCCATGCCAGCAATTGCAAACATACCCGGTTCAATATTCAGTTCAGGAAAGAATGCCGCTGCGATAAGCCCGAACGCATAACCAAAGAGTGTTCCTAGCGCAAGCATTGGTGCAAAGATACCGCCTGGTGCACCAGAGCCGAAACAAAGCAGGGTAGTGAGGACTCGGCCTAAGAAAATCAGCAACAACACATTGGCGCTGTAGCTGCCATTCGTGATGTTCGGGATGATACCAATACCACCACCAGTTAATTCAGGTATATAGAGTAGCAACAAGCCAAAACAACCGCCAAGTAGGGTGCCTGTCATCAAGTAGCGTTTACGGTCATTCTTGTGGATCGCCACAAACAGGTCTTGGGAAAGCGTAATCAGCTTATTGAAAATTACACCAAACAGACCGAATAACACACCTAACAATAAGAATAACCAAAGTGCGTCGAGTGCAGGCGGCTGGTACTGAGGCATTGTGATAACGGCGGATTGGCCATTGATAGAACGAAACACAATGTTGGCTGAAACAGCTGAGATGATGACGGCTTTGATTGATATGAGTGAGTAGCGAAACTGTGGTCTCATCTCCTCGACAACAAACATGATTCCTGCCAGTGGTGCGTTAAATGCGGCGGCTAAACCACCAGCGGCGCCTGACGCCAACAGTGAGTGGCGAGTGTCATCATCTTTAACTCGAAAGATATCTGTGACCATACGACCAATACTACCGCCCATTTGAACGGTTGGCCCTTCGCGTCCTAACACCATACCTGAACCGAGTGCGCCCATGCCGCCAAAGAATTTTACGGGTAATACTCTCCACCATCGAACAGGGCGCATGCCGTCCATTGCACCTTCGATTTCAGGGATACCTGAACCGGCAGCTTCTGGAGCAAAACGGTGAACGAGAAAATAACCAATAAAGGCGAATGCAGCACTAATAAGGAAAGCAGCAAGCCAAAGTGGTAAATGGCTACCGATCTCATCTTTTAGCCAATCGGTACGGGTTTCTGTGATGAAATGAACCGCAACTTCAAAATAGGTACCCACAACGCCCGCAAGTACACCCACAATACAAGAAAGAAAGAGAACTGAAGCTGGGGTCTTATCTCTTGAGAGAAATTGATTAATAGCATCCCTTGGCATTTTGGCTAGTAAGGACTGCTTAATTTTCTCTCTTCTGGTCATAAAGATAAGTTTCCTGAATGAGTTAAGGCGGGGTTGCATTAAATTATACGCTTCCTCTGCATATCCTATAGCAACAAAGATGAAAAGTTGAATTTCATTTATGGAATGCACGTGTTAAATAAATGGAATCTATGGTCAATAGTGTAATCACCGTCACAGTTTTGATCGATTCTCTGGCGGCGGCTTGAATATCCCCAAAAATGAACCATAGTTAAATCGTAAAGCAACATAACGAACCGCAAGGAGAAGTGAGGTTTTACACACAATTTGGATGGATTCAGAAACAAAGTTTTAGTTCCTCGTTAAATGTTCAGGTCGATATTTAAGGCTTCCTGATTCGCGAACTCACGATTGAGTAACGAGGGTGAGGCGTACTGAGTAAGTACGCCTTTAGTTCGTCTGGAGCATCCCATTTCCACATCCCGCTTCTATTGCTTTATCTCTTCTGATTATTTTCGCGCCAACCTCTATTAACGAATCTCAGTGTAAACAATCGATTGGGGTCAACTTTTGGGTGATTGAGTATATACTCCCTTAAAAAGGAGAACTGATATGACTAAAAAAGTTCCTACAAACATCATTACGGGTTTCTTGGGTGTTGGTAAAACGACAGCCATCTTGAACCTGCTAAAAAATAAACCTGAGAATGAAAACTGGGCTGTTCTGGTTAATGAATTCGGGGAAATCGGCATTGACGGTGCATTGATGACAGATCAAGGCGCTTTGATTAAAGAAGTGCCGGGTGGATGCATGTGCTGTACTGCGGGCGTGCCTATGTCAGTGGGTATTAATGCCTTACTTCGCCAAAAGCCAGACCGTTTATTGATTGAGCCGACAGGGCTTGGTCACCCTAAACAGGTTATAGCGACACTGACTTCCGATCAGTACACACCATATGTCGATTTAAAAGCGACGCTTGGTTTGGTTGACCCACGAAATCTGTCTAATGAAAAGTACACCTCGAATCAGAATTTTAATGATCAACTAAATAGTGCAGATGTGATTCTTGGTACTAAGGTTGACCTTGTTCATTCTGAAGACATCGATGTGTTCAATGATTGGGTGACGGATCAAACGCCAGCAAAAGTATTCCATAAGCTAATTCACGATGGTGAAGTGCCATTGGAAGTGTTAGACATTGAAAGAGTATACGGCAGTGCTTCATCTCATATTGAAGCGCATCATCACGATCACGCTGAACAAGAGCCTCAATTCCAACTTCCTCCTGGTGAAGCTTTCATCCGTAAAGAGAATAAAGGACAGGGCTATTTCAGTTGTGGTTGGTTGTTTGGCGCAGAGCATAAGTTCGACTTCGATGCGCTATTCTCTATGTTGTCAGATCTAACGGCCGAGCGTGTAAAAGCTGTCGTGAACACCGACCAAGGTTGCTACGCATTCAATGTGGCGAATCAAGTCGTGTCTGTGAACGAAATTACGCTTGATAGCTTTGAATCTCGACTGGAAGTGATCGACTCGCAGCTCATGCCATGGGGCGATCTCGAGCAGATTCTACTCAAGCTGTGTGGCATCAAATAGCCCTGTTTTTGCTGTTTGAACCAAGGATCTTGGTGTTTACCTCGTTGAAGGCGGGATAAACACCAGATTAAATGAGAAAGTTTGCGTTATATCACGATAAATGTGAGATAAATCACTCTAATTACTTTATAGTGCTCGGCTGAAATAAGAATGTAGGCTGTCTGCTTAAGGAACCCGTAACAATGTCATTTTCCTCTCAAGGTTTTGCTCCTGAATTAGTCAAAGCGTTGACTGAGTGTGGTTATGAAAAACTCACTCCAATTCAACAAAAAGCGATTCCAATGGCTCGTAAAGGCCATGATATTTTTGCTACTGCTCAAACCGGTACGGGTAAAACAGCGGCATTTTCATTGCCTGTTATCCAACACCTTTTGAACAGCGGTAAAAAGGCGTCTAGAGGAACGGCTCGCGGCCTTATTCTTGCTCCAACTCGTGAGCTTGCTGCGCAGATCGCTCAAAACATTAAAGACTACGTTAAATACACAGATCTAAGTGTTTCTGCGGTTTACGGTGGTAACAAGATGTCTTCACAAGTTCGTCAACTAGAACTGGGTGTGGATATTTTGGTTGCAACACCTGGCCGTTTAGAAGAGCACTTAGAAGCGGGTAACGTGTCTATTGCTAACCTAGAATTTCTAGTATTTGATGAAGCTGACCGTATCCTTGATATGGGCTTTATCAATGCCGTTCGTAAGATCATGTTGGATGTAGAAACATCACCGCAAATCATGATGTTCTCTGCAACGACTTCTACTCAGTTAAACCAACTGTCTGTTGATATTCTGCGTAAACCAAAACGTATTAGTGTTGAGCGCGAAAACTCAACGGCTGCTACTGTCGGCCACGTGGTTTACCCAGTGGATCAAGAGCGTAAAACAGAACTGCTTTCTGAGCTGATTGGTCGTAAAAACTGGCGCCAAGTGCTTGTTTTTGTTAACTACAAAGAAACAGCGAACGATGTAGTTAAAGAGCTTAAGCTAGACGGCATTAAAGCAGTACTGTGTCACGGTGATAAAGCGCAAAGTGCTCGTCGTCGTGCTCTAGACGATTTTAAAGAAGGTAAAGCGCGTGTAATGGTAGCAACCGACGTTGCGGCTCGTGGTCTTGATATCGAAGACTTACCACACGTAATTAACTACGACATGCCTTTCCTAGCAGAAGACTATGTTCACCGTATTGGCCGTACAGGTCGTGCAGGTAAGCAAGGTCACGCTGTCTCTTTCGTTAACCGCGAAGAAGAGCTGACTGTCGTTCAAGTTGAAAAACTGATTCAACAGCGCATTCGTCGTGTTGAACAACCGGGTTATGAACCGAAGAAACGTGATGCTTACATCGAGAAGCTGAACACTAAATCGGCTTACAAAAACCGCCAAGGTCGTAAGAACAACGCGAACGAAGAGACGCAAGATCAAGCAAGCGCTGAACGTCGTTTGACTATGATGAAGCGAATTAAAAACCGTCGTAAGTAATTACGGTTGGTGATTGAAAAGAGCCACTGTTATGTGGCTCTTTTTGTTTGTATTGATCGCAATATTGTTTATTGTCATTACTGCTTCGTTTCAACCTCGCTTCATTTCAAGCCCGATCAAGAAACAAGAACTAATAAATAAAAACAAGTCGATAAGGTAATAATATGGATAGCGCACTACTTTGGGCTTTTATTCCCACGTTTTTCTTCGTGTCAATCACGCCCGGTATGTGTATGACTTTGGCGTTGACACTTGGAATGAGTGTTGGATACAAGCGTACATTATGGATGATGATCGGTGAACTGGCTGGTGTCGCTGTGGTTTCTATTGCCGCGGTATTGGGTATCGCTTCGATCATGTTGAATTACCCATGGCTATTTACGGGCTTTAAATTTGTTGGTGCGGGTTACCTGTTTTATTTAGGCGTTCAGATGTGGCGTTCGAGAGGCAAACTGGCGATCAGTACTGACAACCAAACAACAAAAGTCAGCAATGATTGGGACTTGGTGGTTCAAGGTTTTGTCACTGCAATTGCGAACCCAAAAGGCTGGGCGTTTATGATTTCTTTGCTGCCTCCTTTTATTAACAGCAATAAAGACTTAGCACCGCAGTTGTTCATTCTCGTGTCAATCATTCTGGTTTCTGAGTTTGTTTGCATGACCTTATACGCGACAGGCGGAAAGAGCTTAAAGCATATGCTGGGCAAAGCCGACAATGTTAAGTTGATGAACCGCATTGCAGGTACGTTGATGATGGGCGTTGGTGTTTGGTTGTTCGTGAGCTAATTCTGGTTAGCCTACAACGAGCAGAGATCCCCGACTCAGTCGTTCCTCCTTCTCGAGGGTGACGCGTACGTGGGATGATGACGACTTAGGATTACGGTGAGTTTTGAAAATTCGGATTCTTACTTAAACCGAAGAATGCATAGAATATAAAAAGAGCGATAGGGCATTTGGCCTTATCGCTCTTTTTGATTTTACTTAGCTAGCGAACAGAGACTAGATAACAGAAATGTTTCTGATCTTAGCCTGCGTTGTATATTTAAACCGCGATTTCACCGCCGTCTTCTCGACGAATCACAACCGTAGATGCTCTTGGGCGGACTTTGCCTTGAGTTTGTGCGGTTGCATCTTCAGACGATGGCCAGTTTGCCGGGTGTTGAATGTTCACAAACAGTGACTTGAAATCTGGGCTGATGGTAAAGCCTGTTACTTCACATCCGTTTGGTCCCACAAAGAAACGCTTTAGCTGCGCTTGATTGTTTGCATCAATTACCGCGCTGTTGCCTTGGTCATCCGTTAATTGAGATGGAACCACTGCCAGCATTTGGTCATTGGTGTAGCCAGTGACTTCGTCTGCGCCATTATCTGTCTGAATCCATAAAATACCACGAGCATCAAACGCTAAGCTGTCAGGACTCGCGAACTGGTTCATGTCTGTTAGACCAGAGCGGTTAATAGACTTGTCTTCCACTGCTGGTGAACCAAATACGAAGATATCCCAATCGAACTCGCCTGCCGTTTTGCCTTCATCCCAACGGATAACATGACCGAACTTGTTGTCTACGCGAGGGTTCGCAGAGTTCGCTTCTTTACGCTTGTTGTTATTAGTCAGCGTTAGGTAAGCCGTACCCGTCATTGGGTCAACAGAGCACCATTCAGGGCGATCCATTGGCGTTGCACCAACAAGGTCGGCAGCGCCCGCTGTATTGATGATAAGCGCTGCTTGAGAGTCAAATGAATCACCTAGCTTGCCGCCGTTTGTAGTCTTGCTGCCCAACGTTAGTGGTAGCCACGTACCTGAACCGTCATCGTTGAACTTAGCCACATACAGCGTGCCTTTATCCATGTACTTGTCACCCGCACTTAGGCGATTACTCGGTTCTGCGTCACGCGGGTCCCATTTCTCTTCAGAAACAAATTTGTATAGGTATTCAAAGCGAGAATCGTGACCAGAGTAGAATACGATTGGCTCGCCTTCGGTCAACTTACCAAACGTACAGCCTTCGTGACGGAAACAACCCAGTGCAGAACGTTTCTTAGCGCGAGAGTTTGCTGTGTATGGGTCTATTTCAACAATGTAGCCGTGACCGTGTGCTTCGTTACGGTAATCGTCCATTGCTGACTCACCTGTTGGTGTTACGTCAAAGCGAGCAAATTCGTCTAGGCGTTCTTGTTTGTTACCTGAAAGCGTGTCCCAACCGTAACGTGTTTTGTCAGTAGCGATACCAATACGTTCTTGCGCTGGTGTTGTCTCGCCTTTGTTAACGAAATAACCCGGCCAGTTTTCTTCACACGTTAGGTAAGTGCCCCATGGTGTGTAGCCATTACCACAGTTGTTCAACGTGCCACGAGCTTGGCTGCCGTCTTGTGAGAACTTGGTTTTGGTAAATTCACTGTGTGCAACAGGACCAGACAGATCCATTACGGTCGCGCCTGTGTAGCGGCGGTTCAGAGGATCGTTATCGACCATCACCCATTGGTTGCCTTCAAGTTTTACACGAACCACACTCACGCCGTGTGCGTTGATCTCTTTACGTACTTCATCAAGGCTAGGGCGGTTGCCTTCATCGTATGTAGGACCATTAGCGTGCAGTGCTTTTTGGTCGATGTATTCGTGATTAATCACCAACAAACCGTCGTTGCTGTTGCCATTAAGCGGGAAGAAGTGCATGCCGTCGTGGTGCATGCCCAGTGAGTTTGCTTGATCTTGTGCGTTGTTGGTTCCATCTTTTAACCAAGCATTGCCTTGCTTGTTAAGTGGAGTACCCCAAGGAACCAATACTTGTGCTGTATAGCCTTTTGGCACAACGACACTGTCTGTCAGTGAGCCTTTAACCGATTCGAATGCAAGTGTAGCAGTGCTTTTTTGCGGTGCGCTAGATGATGCTGTCGCCGCGTGCGCTGTGCTGTGGCCTGCTAAACCAAAAGCACCAAACGCCGTCATTGCACTGATGCCTAAACCGCCTTTGAGAACATTTCTTCTTGAAAGGTTCGCATCTAAAACTTCTTCGAAGGGTTTGTTTTTGCTCTTATTAAAACGAGTGCTATCAAATGTTTCCTTGCTCATCTCGACTGCTTCCTATTGGCTGATTTTATTATTCGTTATTCATGACTAACTCATGAGTTAATAAGTTTGGTCAATGTGTGACTAATCGTGAAGCAGTTAAGTGACAGATTTTTATAGATTTGATTAAGGTTTTGTTTCTGTAGCACGATTTTTGCCATTAACACCCTTGTGTAATACAAAACTCTTGGGGATTGATGTGGAACTGTGTATAAATGCTTTATCAAACGAAAAGAGAGACAGTTATGAAATTAGATAAAATCGAAAACAAAAATCGCCGCCTACGCAAGAAGTTATACCTAGGTGAATTCGCTATTCTAGGTTTTGAAGTAAGCTGCACGACTTCGATTGCTGATTTTGACCAATACGATGTGTTCATCGATGAATTTATCGATTTCATCGACAGCATCGGTCTGTGCTTTGGTGGCGGCGGCCTTGAGCTGTTTGAAGGTTTCTTATGCTCAATTGAGCGCTACCGTTCAGTAACAGAAGCAGAACAACTGCAAGTTGCTCAATGGCTTGAAGCTCGTGCTGAAGTAAGCAAAGTGGAAGTTAGCGAACTGATTGACGCAAACTACGCGTTCTAATTTGATGTTGTGTTGTTAGCTCGATTGAAAGGCCAAATACGGCTTAGGAAAGAGTAACAACAGTACGCTAGAATAAAGGCCGAATCGTTAAATCGATTCGGCCTTTTTGCGTTTTATTCGTTCCATTTCTATTCTTTATCTTCTTTTCTATCCCTTCTGACGTAAATGATAAATTGATATTTTTCGATTAAATATTAGGGCGTGTTGATCTTTGC
>NZ_JBFRPJ010000070.1:0-1448 GCF_041471945.1 Vibrio sp. 10N.261.51.A4 | reverse complement strand
GCTTCGTAATCTTGCCCTGGGATTCATAGTGATCCGTGCCAGAAGTTTTGGACACTGAGTTAAGTTCCAGTACTCTGATACAGCGATTGAAACTGCCCTGATGATTAAGGGGATATTCTCTCTGCCATTACGTGCTCTTCAAGGTTTTATCAACTCTATCTTTGAGCTAATGGATGTTCCGCTGACCTCTCCTGGCTACACATGTATTAGTAAACGCTCGAAGACGGTTCAGGTCAAATATCGCAATAGGTCTAGAGGGGCTATTCACCATATAGCCATTGATTCGACAGGCCTCAAAGTCTTTGGTGAAGGTGAGTGGAAAGTAAAAAAGCATGGTGCAGAAAAACGAAGAACATGGCGTAAGCTGCACTTAGCTGTAGATGTGGATACTCACGAAGCGATTAGTGCGGAAGTCAGCCTTGTAAATGTTGGCTATAGTGAAGTGCTACCAACATTACTCAACCCTTTACGCAGAAAGGTTCATACCGAATCTACCTATGGAGCATATGACACAAAAAGTTGTCATGAAACCCTGAAAAATAAAGGCTGTACTCCGTTGATACCACCTCGAAAGAATGCAGTACATTGGGAGGATGGTCATCCCAGAAACGAAGCAGTAACGGCTCTGAAAAATGGGACAATATCGGAGTGGAAAACAGAGTCTGGTTATCACTATCGCTCAATATCTGAGACCGCAATGTCTCGATACAAGGGATTAACAAGCGGTAAATTGAGTTTGAGAAATTACAACGCTCAAGTGGGCAAAGTCTGAAAGTAATAGACTCAGAAAGCGTATTAATAATAACCAACAAAAGTCTGGTGAGTGTGTTACCTTGGTTGTTATCCCTACCGCTTAGTAGGGACTTCTTTTCTTTTCCGAACTCGCAAATCGGCACTCCTTAGTCGCCCTCCTAAGCCATACTGCAGGCTTTAATTATGTCCATCTCAACCGAAAAGTTAAGAAATATATTCAAACTCTCTAGAATTGAAAATGTAGATACCAACAACGTACCCCATATAGCTCCTTGGTTACCACTTGCTCAAAAAGTAAATCCGGTCATCCCTTCTGCAATTATATATTGCGAAGGTAATTTTGGTAAAATTGATGGTAAAACCGCTAATGGGTTAGTGAGGCATTCGTTAAGCTATCGTATTCTATCGGTTATTGATAGTGAGTCTGCTGGCTTAGATGCTGGTGAAGTTCTTGATAACAAAGCCAATGGAATACCGATCCTTGCCAATGCTGAAGAAGCTATCATTCACGCGGAAAGCATTCCCGATTATTTCATTTTTGGCATTGCGCCATCAAGTGGTTTTTTATCTGACTTAGATAAAAGCATCATTTTAAATGCCATGTCATTAGGAATGAACATCGTAAATGGCTTACATGAATTTCTAACCGACGATCCTCTGTTTTTAGAAGCCAGTTTAAAGAATAACGTTCGAAT